>JBCDDV010000001.1:0-19981 GCA_039180145.1 Cyanobacteria bacterium P01_G01_bin.49
GTTTTCGTCAAAAAGAACTTTTATCTATAACTTTTTAATCTAAAATTAGAACGTATTTATATTACAATCCATAAGTCTCTGCATTAGAGTAATCCAAATCTTGCCTTGTAATTCATTAATCTTATCCAGCACTTCATCCTTTTCGTCTTCAGTTACACTATTCATTTCCTTAAGTTCATCTTTAGTATACAAAAATGACCGTAACAATCCTTTTACTTTTAATACCGGTGATAACATAGAATTATATCCTTGTTTGTAATACATATCATTTATTGTTATTTCTGTAAGTAATCCTGCAATATCCCCTAATTTCCAATGATATTTAGCTGGTAGATGCCCCTTCGGCGCTCGCAAATCCCAACATAAATTACCTTGACATATCTCTGGTTCTTTAACTCTCTTCCACTCAATATGCTCATAGAACTTATCCATAGTTTTAGGGTCATATTGTTCTAATTTCCCCCCACATTCAATCCACACTTGCTTTTGTACGCTAAATCCAAATTTTCCTTCGCTAGAAGCTAGCCAAAGTTGGTCAATTGTATGCAAATCAAGACATGGAAACTTTTCTATATCTTGTTTGTCAAAATGACCTTCCTTCTCTCTTCTAGCAACCCACAGCATTATCCTAGTTGTTTCTTCGTTGGCTGCTTTGAAATCCCCTTTTGATAACATAGAAGATAAAGATGTGTAATCTGCCCCTACTTCTGAAGCTTCAGAACCAATAGCGGGGATATCTTCTAATTTTTTAATAGCTATATCTTCTGATTTTTTAATAACAATGCCGTTGGAACTGCTTTTTATTCCGTAACTTTTTAAAACAGGTATAGATTTCTGAGAAAAATCTTCCAGTGCAATTGCTACTAAACCTTCATCAAAAGCTTTTTGAAAAACATCTTGATTATCTTCTTGTTCATACCCCAAACCGTCATAAAAACCCTCAGCAAACTCAATTGCTGCTTTATCACCAATTGGTTTATTCATCCCAATGACATAATTTATATGCTGACTAATAGATTCAGCAGTTTTTTCTGAATAGCAAGCATTTAATACAACACACTTTACATAATCACTATGCTGTTGAAATAGCGCTGCTAATCCTTGAGGAGAAACTAATTTATTATTTCCCCCATCGTCTTCCAGAAGTAAGCTACCATCTTCCTTACCATGTCCGCAAAAATGCACTATTTGCGGTTTTTCTTCGCGGATTGCTCTGCGAATATCTCGGGGACGGACAGCAGTTTTAATACTCGTATCAAACATATCCCGCCTTGCAGCACCTCGGATACATTCAGAAATAAAACGCAATTCCGCATCCAACCTCAACCCATGAGGAATAGCAGCTAAAATCAAAATTTTAAACTTCTGATTAGTCATAAAATTAACTTGCTACCTTTGCTTCAATACTTGCTAATCTTCTTTCCAATTCCATAACTTTTCTACTCAGTGGCACATCCTCAATATTGCCAAGATAGAAAGCTAAAGCATCAATCATTACTCTTGATTTAGTAGTATGATTTACCGAAGCATATTCCTTCACTTTTTCATCCAGTTCTGGAGGAATCCTAATACTAAATTGAGAAGAAGCCATACCCATAGTTAAATGAATAACTGCATCAGTGTAGCAGCGTGTTTAATTAAAGTACGGCAACATAGATAACATATAGAACCCATTTGGGATCTATTTAACTAGTCGCCAATCTTCACGGGGTGACAAGAGAAATGAAAAACAGTTACAGCAAGGAATAGATGCAACAACGAATGCCAAAAAATTATCTCAAAAATGATAAAAAAATGAAAAAATCATCATATCAGAGAAGGAGAAACCGCGAAGCGGTTTCTCCTTCTCTTCGGTGGGCAGGTTGATTTGTTTTTCAACAGGAAAGAGTTCATTTGTTAAGAAATTACTAGGTCATTGTTTCAGTCATTATTCTCTAAATTCTCAATTCGTAAATTTCTGGGAAGTTGAAAGAACTAACGTTTTTTGTAATTCAAATAGAAAGTTTAAGAATATTGAGCATTGGATAAAATCCTATGAAGCCTTATTATTTTTTAAAGTAATTTACAATTTTTTAAAAAATGATTATTCTCACAAATATGCAGGCTATAGCGTAATATATTCATCCAAACATTTGCATAGATATTTGCAAGGAATTCTCATATATAAGTTTCCGAAAAATAATATAAATAACCATTATGATTTACCCTTTTGTTACTCTCCTCAGAAACTAGAGTTGCTACAAAAATGTTGCTGTATTTCGACTCTTAAATTATCTTTAACTATTGATTTAAATTATAAAAATTGGCATAGATAATTAGATGAAATGAATAATTATCCTTTTGATTTGTAATTAAATAAACGCGCCCATTATCATATCTTTTATTGCATGGATGCTTTTAGGATAATTATCTCTTCAGTTTCAGATATCTACTTACCCATCTTTTCACCATCCTTTATTGGCGAAAATTCAGCAATTCGGAAATTCGCATTTTCGCCTTGGCGAAATTTCACCCAGACATCCAGCATTGCATCCACCAATTCGGATTTATCTATTTCAATACCTTCTCTCCTCAGCTTCAATAACTCTTCTTCGACATTCAAGTCAGTTTCTTTACGGATGTAATAGGTTCTCCCAACCCAGTCGGGATTACTGCGTTTACCCTTCGCCGGTCTACCTCGTTTCTTTGGCTCCGGTACTGGTGTCTCTTTTTCTTGTTCTGGAGTTGGTTGTGCTGACTGTTGCGGTGGGGGCGTTTCCGCATCGGACTTTTTTTGACGGTTTTTTACCATCTTGTTAAACATGTTTTGGCTCATGACAAGATTTCCTTACCCACAGCTAAATAATCTTGCCAAGCGATTTTCGCCATCTTATCCCCGCGCACTTCGTAAACCGGGACTCCCTGGAGCGATGCTTTTTCGTAGCAAATCAATCGTCTAATATCCTTTTTAAATAGCGGTAACTCCGATAGCGCTTCCCTGGCTTGCTCCGCCATTTTTACGGGTTTGGGGTGAATCATTGTCAGCAAAACCCGGTATTTTTCGCTCCCCAAACTCTGCAATAAATCAACTGTTTGCAGCAATGCATCAATCGCCAGAGCATCCGGTGTAGTTGGCAGTACCAACAAATTACACCCATCCGCTAGCGCTTCCAACTCTTCCTTGTCCGGTCGAGCAGCGGTATCTATAATAATGTGTTCGTATTTGGGACTGTGCAAAGCAGCTTGCATCAAGTCCACTACTTTAAACGGTAGCTCCCCTCGCTTGCTCCAATTAGTCGCACTCCGATTGGGGTCGCCATCAACCAGCAAAGTGTCACCCTTGCCGGAGAAGTAACAGGCTAAATGTACCGCAGTGGTTGTTTTTCCGACTCCCCCCTTAAATCCAGCAACCGTGATTATCACCTCATGTCCTCAATGCTACTGGGCAATAAAGCATTAAACATTGACTTGGCGAATTTGTAAATAGCCGAATTTCTGAATTGGCGGATTTTCATATTTTCATGTTTTTGAATTGGCTAAAATGCGAAAATACATAAATCAATTTAACTTTTATTTACTTTAATTATCTCCAGTTTGTAAATAATTTTGCATTGGCGAAAATATGAAATGGCGAATTGTCGAAAATACAGAAATATAAATTACTCCAGTTTCGGTGACAGCATCTACAAGATATGAAAATATTTGCTTGGTAACGAACTGTAATTAAGGATTTAGATTGTGTCAGATATATCCTCCTATCCCGATTACGTGTGGTGGCTCTCCCCTGGTAGACTCGCAGGAATGCCACGTCCTCCCTTGGAAGATTTACCCGTGCTTTATCAAGCCGGAATGCGAGGCATCGTTTCGGTTATGGATGAGCCTTCCAACATCGAGGAATATCAAGATGGAGGTTTTCAAGCTCTATGGTTGCCAATCACCGGCGGTAAAAGTCCAACGGTGGAACAGGTGTTGGAATTCGTTCAATTTGCTGATTCTTTCTTAGAACAAAATCAGGTCGTCGCGGTTCACTGCACTAGCGGCAATCGTCGAACCGGAACCCTGCTGGCTGCCTATCTTATTGTTTCGGGGAAATCATCAGAGCAAGCCATAATGCAGGTTCAACAAGCCAGACCATCCGCACAACTACGTGACGCTCAAAAGCAATTTTTATACGCCTTACCAGACTTACTAGCTTGAAATTTCTATACTTATATATTTTCGTATTTTCGTATTGGCGAAAATATGAAAAGCCGAAAATATAAAAAGACAGCACTGTTAAAATTCAGTACTGTCGGTAGTTTAAAGGCTATACGGTGTCAGAGTGGTTAGAAGATAAAGATAAAAATTAGATATAAAAGTGAATTGTTAATTAGTAAAGTAAGAGCAGTTGTCAGAAGTGGGTGGAAAGTAACACTAGTAATAAATACTACTATTAGGTTATCACGAGGGGTTAACTGACAACTGTTAACTATCAAACATTCCGCAAGCTAGCAAAGCCAAAAGTAGCGTTAAACTCTTCGCACCAAATTCCCACAGATTTATAGTTAGCAAGGTTGATATTGTTGGGAATTGCGTAGCGTTGCTTGCCGCTAAAGCTTTTAATTCTTGCAAGGGTAATGTAGTTTCCTTCTTTGATATTGAGGGGTACGCTGCTGTTTCTATGTAAGATAACTTTTACATCGGGACCGTTACCAGTTCTAAATGCTTTATCAAATTCCAAGTAGCGTTGACCGTTGATGTTGACGATTTTAGCTTTACCACTGGTGGCTTTCTCCTGCTTAACGAAATTACCCGCTGCAATTACCGACTCAGATTTTGCTGCAACTGTAATACCTTGTCTTGCTTTAAGTGCTTCGGCTGGTTGTGCGTTAATTGCCAATTGTCCGATGCTGCCGAACAATACGATTGATGCGATTCCGAATCCAGCTAATTTGTTGAATTTCATCTGTCGTTACCTCTTGTTGGGGTTTGTTGTTTCTCCGTCCTTAATTACTAATATCGGGGATGAAACTGAGGTGGTAATGATTGGTAACTGAGCGTTGGGTAAGAGTTATCTGAGAAAAATGAGAGCATTTCTGTCCTATAAGAAAGTCGGTTTCGAGTTATTCCCAATTGCCAGATACTTTAAAAAGCTTTGATACTCATTCCCCCTTCCGCCGTAAGTTAAAAAGTAAGAAACATTTGATTCAAATTATTCAAAACCCTTACATAACAGGTCTTAGCGTGAAGTAATGTCTCGCAAGAATCCTGTACAGCATTGGTTGGGACAGCTATCAATGCAGGAGTAATAGAATACATAGACGGGCGGGATGCGAGCAAAAAAATCTGCAATATAAATTGGTATTTTCAATATGCCTTCTCGGCGATTGATCTTCATAGCAACCGCTGCTGTGCAGAAGTCACATAAAGCAGCGCACGTAAAAGCACTACATTAATTTGTTACACAGTTGGGGAGTCACTTGCTGATAGAATGACTAGCCAACCCTACATTTTACAAAGACGCACTTGCTGCCAACTCTCCAGACCAAAAGGCTCCATGGAGGTATCCAGGCTCGGTGAAACTAGTCGCATCACCTGCAAAAAACACTCGGTTTAGAATCGGAGTTGCCAGATGCTTGGGTTCTAAGCCGGTAGCACCAACCAAATATCTTGGATAAGCTCCCCCTGCAAACTCCTCTTGTTTCCAGCGTTGAACAACAACTTTTGTCGGTTCTGGAACATTCACTTGCAGAATTCGTTGCAGCTCACTGCAAAATTCTTGCGCGATCGCCGTATCAGAAAGAGCCTCAATTCGGTGAGCCGCCTGTCCCCCCACGACACCAATTAAAACGCGAACCTGTTTGTAATGGGCATAGTTTATGAACATCGGTTGCAAAGAACTATTACACATTGCCAAAATATCCACCGACTCAGACCAAAAAATATGGGGAAATTGCAAGACTACTCTGTTGACTAATCCCATATCCATATACTTCAGTGCTTTTTGGTGCCTTGGCGGTAAATCTGGCTCAAAGGTAATTTGTCCAGAACGCAAAACGCTAATGGGAACAGTCACGATAACCGCTCTTGCCTTAAAGGTTTCATTCTGAGTTTTGATTTCAACTCCATGTCGATCGTAGGCAATATGTTTGACGACCTGATTGAAATGTACTTCAATATCTTGAGCCAGGTAATTCAGAATTTTTTCCATCCCCCCAGTGACAAATTGGTCATCTTTCGGGAACATCCCTCCCTCGGGTTTTGTTGCAGATTCTGTTAATAAACTTGCAAAACCTAATTCCCCAATGGGGGAGGCATAAAGACCTTCAAAGGACATTTTCATAAAGGCGAGAAGCTGTGAGTTCTCTTGGCTTCCCTTTAAATTGGCAGTAACCCGCTCCAAGATATCTGCAATGCTCATGCGTGAACCACTAAGACCAACGCTCCGCCCTATGACGGTGCGTAAATAAGGCCACAAACTGGCAGACTTCATTGCTTTTGAGAATGCTTGAAATCCAGCAGACAAGTTCTCAGAAGCCTTCAGCGGGTCAATAAAACCACCTTCAGATTGAGTGCCATAAAACGCTAAGTTGGCAAAATCTGAAACCCTTCTTTCTAAGGAAATCTCTTGTGCAATTTTCTTTAGTGGATTACCGGGACCACCATGAAGCCAAGCAGCTCCCAAATCGACAGGTACACCAAAATCATTAATGGTACGAACCCGTCCACCAATGCAATTACGGGCTTCTAGAATAATTGCATGTTGTCCATGTTGTTTGAGATATCTTGCCGCACTCAGACCTGCACATCCTGCACCAACAATAGCAATTGAATCTGTAGATGTCTTAGCCATAAATTGAAAAGTACCTTTTTGAGTAAAGACATTCCTATTTTTTCTACTTGGGTGCAGACGATAAATTATCGGCAAACACTCACTGCGAATATTTACTTTAAATTTCCCGCTTATTTTTTGGAGTGGCGAAACAACACTGGCTGAATCAAAAAAGCAATCGGAAAACCTAGAAACACGGTTACACTCCAGCCCCAGGGAGCCAACAAGGCTGCACCAATTGCCAGTAGAAAAATTATCGGTTCAATGTAGCTTTCTTGACGGACATGGCGAATCGTTTCGTCGGATAAGTCAGGTGCCACCAGCCGTCGATTTTGAGTGCCATAAATCCATCCGGCTGTTGAAAAAATCCCCACCCCTATTGCTGTAAAACTGTAAAACACATTGATCGCAAATACGCCCTCATAGGATTCCGAGAGATTGCTGGCATAGGGTAAAAACACCACAAATAAGAGGGCGAACAAACTCAAAAAAGTATGAACCGCATCGGTTTTTTGATAATGTTTAAACTGATTCACATGGGTGAACCAATAGAAGGCTATGGTAAGAAAGGTAATGGCATAGATTCCCATAGCTGGCAATTGCTTTAAGAGTAATTGAGCCGCCATTTCAGGCGATATTTGATCCAGCGGTATTGGATCAAAGACCAAGGCTAGGATGGTCATGGCTACAGCGAAAATAATGTCACTGAGTCGAGCTAGGCGTTGAATCGGCATCTGATGTTCTAAGCTACGGCTTGATTTTATACTAAAAACGACCTAGTTTTAAACTTTTGCGTGTAAGTACGGCAAGCAAATTAAAAAGTCAAGTTAAACACCCGTAAAGCAATATATCGTTCGCGAACACATAATTAAAATCTTCCTGCTTAGACTGTTTTAGTTTTATTACAATAAAAACTACCAACTTCGAGCAGTCACGGTTCACAGTACCACTCCCAAAATGCACTACAAAAATTCGTCACCTAAAAAGCACGCAGTTAAGCGGAAAGTGTGAATATTTTTCTGTGAAGATACTCATAAGTTTTGGGTATTTTCTGACTCCCAAAAAATTGTGTAATTTCTGGTATTACAGTTTTACCTTACTTTTTGCTTAAATAAAGTCGGCTGGAGTATTCAGGTTATGTTGAGCAGCTTTATTGCAAAGCAGTAATTTATAAACTTTATGGCAAGCTGAAAAACTGTTTAATAACGGGTATAAGATTGCTACAGGCTTTAACAAGTTCTGTTGTAGAAGGTAAATCTACAATTAATCCTTTTAGGAATGTCAATGCATTTTTAGCCATTTTCTGCATAGCTTTCTCTTCTGGCTTTTGACCTGCTTGTGCAATTTTTTGTACCTGTTCCAAAGCTTCGACTTTGTCTTCTTCACTCAGGCTTTTATCAGCTTCAATAGCGGCTTGCAGGTCTATCAATAATTCCTTGATTCCCAGCTTGTCTGTTTCGGGTGATATTGGTAATTCATTGATGGTATTTTTCACCGTACCACTAATATCACCTAAATTTAAAGCTTGTCCGCTATCATTAAAATCTCTACCGACACTACCAACTTCAATTTTACGACTGGAATCATTGCTTTTAGTCATATTTTTATTCTCCACTTGATTTTCAACTTTAACATTTATAGATTTACTTGCTAGTAAGCTTGTAATCTCTTTCATATCTGTATATTTTTGGCGATGTTCTTTTATTTGATTATCTTTAGCTATTAATAATGCTTTATATTTTTCTTCTATCGTTTGAAGTGCAATTTGATAATTTTGTGCAAAACTACTATGAATTTTTTCTTTATTAGCATCAGCAGGGACAAAAACTTTAACAACAACTACCCCATCACCTTTATTCTCAATACTTTGAATAGCTAATTCTGTATCTTCATTTTCGACTTGTAATTTTTTGAACGCAGTTACAAAAGCTTTCCAGTCAATACCGTCGCGGAAAATTAAATCAACTGTATTTAAAAGTTCTTTAAATAGCTTGGTAAATTCCCCTGGTTGAAATTCCCCACTACTGGGACGACGCTCTCTATCATCACTTCCAGGTTTGGGATTTTCTAAAAGATAAACAAAGCGACAATCGACATTATTTAGTTTAGTTGTACTTTCAATATTCCATGATTCCACACAAGCACCAGTCATGAGGGCGTTAGTAAAATCAGTACCAACAGCTTGAACAAGAGTTAAATTTGAAAATTCTAAATTAGCTCCTTGAAATGTAGCTTCACTAATATCAGCATGTTTAAGATTAGCATCTTTTAAGTTTAAACCAATCAAATTTGCACCTTTGAGGTTTGCAGCGAAATAGGATTTTCCCCTACCGTTACCGGTGACAAGTAAATTTAAAACATTTCGGTTAGATAGTATTGAGTTTCCAACTCTAGCGAAGTCGAGTTTTTTGGTTTCATAAAAACGGGTGCGCGTTAGATTTGCTTTTCGGAAGTTTGAGTTTTTCAGGTCTGCACTAGTAAAGTCAGCATCGGTTAAATCAGCATTATAAAAACTGGTTCCACCTATAGCAGTAATCGCATTAATATATTTCCGAATCAAAGGAACTCGCTTATCTTCAATCCAAAAAAGCCAACCTATATAGCTACCTAATAAGATTAAAATCCAAGCCCAAGCAAAAGACCAAATAAAATCTATCCAAGCCCAATCCAAAATCCAATTATTAGAGAAAATTGATTCTGAACGTATAAATCTTGAAGACAGAAATTTATATCCACCTCGAATTAAAACCCTAGATAAAGCTCCAATTAGACCACCAGATAAAGATGCAAATATAATGATTCTAATAGAATCTTTAGCTAAACTTTTAGTTAAGATTAAGCTTAAAGCTATTATTCCAGATACAATTACAGCAACACTAAAAGCGAAAGTTAGAGCATAAGTCCAGTTACGGAGTATTTCGTATTCGTTTAAAGCTAAATTATTGCTGACAACACTTGGAAGTATCAAAATGATTAGAATCAAGCTGGTAACGACTAAAGAAGATGTCAAATTTTTCCAAACAATGATTGAAACAAATACTAATAGCAGTCCTATTATAACTAGAAAGAAAATAAAGGGATGCTCTTTAGTTTCATTGTACAATTGCCACCAAGTAGATCCATTGGTTGAGGCGGATGAAAATAATAACAGAAATACAAGAATAGATAAAAAGCCTATCCAACAAATAATCCTATAGTTTTGCAGTCCAGCTTTCGCATAGCAAAAATCAGCATTCGTGAGATTTGCTTTTGTAAAATCTGTACCTCGAATATCTGCATAACGAAAATTTGCTCCAGTCAGGTTTTTACCCCTAAAGGAGCGTCCTTGGAGATTTTGACCTGAATAATCTAGACCCATAGCTACGTTAAGTAGAGTTTTTTGTATTTTATACAGTATTGCTATGTAACGTTCCAGATGTAGTCAATTGGAATAGTATCTTTTTTTGTGGTGTCCCTCAACATTCCAACACAAAACTTTATTAGAGTGTACAAAGTAAGCGATATATAAGAAGATGTTTTTTACTTACGTATCAAAAAGCCCAGCGCGTGGGCCTTTCAGTCACCACTACTTCCGACCCCGGTTAAACGGCATTGCATCAATCCGGCACCGGGGTAGAGCGACAATTTCAGCATTACCGCTCATGGTTTGATAGTGCCAATTATCCTTCCATTTCTCCTTGCATCTCCCGCCATTTATGCCAAGCCCAACCGGGTTTGTACTCCAATCTGCGACCTATTTCTTGCCAGTCGTTTAAGCTCAATTCTAATTCCGGAATTTTCACCAGTTGATGATAAACCCAGCCTTTTTGATAACCTTTTTGTTTTTGAGTATTAATAATTTCTTGCACACATGCCAGCTTTAAAAGATTATATTCATAAACTACTTCCGCAAATTCAGCAGGTAAAACTTCTAAAATAGAAAGTTCTTCAACTTCTTTATCTTTATTTTTCCTGGGTTTACTAACAAAAATAAATTTTGATTGACAAGCAGGACAAGTAGCTAAATTCCGTTCTCTTTCTAAGGAAGTAGGACGAAATACATGATGACAATTCGGACATTTCAACACTCCTAACCCAGGTTTTAAGCTGATGGGGTCGAGACTCCAAGGTACTTCGCTATCCGGCCAAGGTAAATTGAGATGGGTATCGGTGTGGTCGATAATTACTGCATGGGTTTTATTGGGTGCAGGTCTAAGACTTCTACCAATTGCCTGAAACCAAATTGTTAAACTTTTGGTGGGACGAGCAAGTTGAATTGCTTCGATGTTAGGAATATCCACCCCTTCTGTGACAATGGAATGTTGACACAATACCAATATTTTACCTTTTTCAAATTCTTCTAGGATATATTGACGTTGGTCTTGGGGCGTTTTTCCATCTAAATGAGTCGCGCTGATTCCGGCTTCGTTGAAAGCTGCTGCTAGTTCCTGGGAATACTCTACGGATACAGCAAACAAGACTGTTCTTCTGCCACAAGCATGTTGGAGCCAAGTTTCTATTACATCCCCAACCAACAATGTCTTCTTGACAAATTCTTGTAGTTGTGCCTGGTTGTAATCCCCAGCGGTAGTTTTGATTCCGGCGCTTTTGGCGCGAATGATTTCAGCGGGGGCGTAAACCTTGAAAGGAACTAAATAATCTCTGGCAATTAATTGATTGACATCTGGTCCACAAATTAACGAGTCAAATCCTTTGGTACCACTATACAACCACCGCAATCCCCTACCATCCGTCCGCAATGGTGTAGCGGTACAGCCGATGATATAACTCCCCTGCTCTGCATAGTGACGAAAAACTGTAGCGTAGGTGCGGCTGTGACAGTGATGCGCTTCATCAAATATCACCAGGGATGCTGGTGGTGGTTGACGACGGACTAAAGTTTGAATGGATGCGACTTGTAGTAAACAATCGGGATTGGGTTTATATCCGGCTTTTATGATACCCACTTCTGTACCCGCAACAGCTTTTAGCTTCTCGGCAGCTTGGGTGATTAATTCTTGACGATGGGCAATGACTAGTACGGGTTCTTGTTTTCTGATAAATTCTGAGGCGATCGCACAAAAAATAATTGTTTTACCACCACCTGTAGGTAGTTGTATAACTTGACTATGTTCTCCCCACCCCCAATGGCGGAAGACTTGCTGAATTAGTTCAAGTTGGTAGTCACGCAGTTGGTAGAGTTGAGAGGGAGTTGTTGTCATGCTGGTTGAGTTGCTGACCTTATATCAATACCTTCATATGCAGACTCAATTGCTGTCGGTAGCGAATATACTCAACACTTAAATTACAATCCGTCACGACAAAATTGATGTTTTTGTTACGTTTTGAAACAATTTAATTGACATTTTAATCACGATTTAAGTTTTTCGTGAATGAAGGTGACGGGGTTATATGATTAAAACGTCGTGCGTGAACAAAATTATTTACTCATATTCAAAGCGTCGAAAATTAGTCCTAACCCCTGTGGCTGCTTCGTTTCACTATGTCCTTCGGACACGCTGCGCTAACGTTACACTCGCTGCGGACAATGTGTAATTAATTATGTTTGACTACTTAATTTTAGACAAAGTGCCCCGGCGAACGAGTACAACGCCGCTTCACTTACCCCGGAGACGTAAAACCCATACCCAAATTCTGCACCGCAGAGCGCTTAGTTTCCTCCCCGCGCCTGTCATACTTCCCCGTCGTTTCCGGACTGGCATGACCCGCCAACTTCTGCACCGTGACAATATCTACCCCAGCATCCAATAAATCAGAACAAAACGTCCTCCTAAAATCATGGGGACTAAACTGCTCAACTCCAGCCTCCTGTGCCCGCTTCCGCACAATCAACAATACCGCCTGGGGTGTCATCCTTCTTAACTGCACCTCTCCACCCTTGCGTATCGGACACAACAACGCTCCTGGTCTTCTTTTGCGTACTTTCAACCAATCTTCCACAACCAAAATCGCCTCAGTTGGAAGATAAACCGTTCTATCATTACCACCCTTACCGCCAATCACCTCCAATGCCCCCGTTCTGGCATTAAAATCCTTCAAATGTAAACTCACCACCTCCGCCCGCCGCAACCCCGCACCCCGCAGGATTGCCAACAACGCCGCATCCCTAACACCCTGGGACGTGCTATCTTCCATACATACCTTGACCAACGCCCCAATCTCATCCTGGGATAGCGCCCGACCCATAAGTTTTTTCTTGACCTTAATAGACGGCACATCCACTGCCTTCTCATAATCCGTTGCATCCATCAAATCCAATCTAAATGCTTCCTTAAGCACCCGACGCAACGCACAAAGCATTTTATTCGCTGTATTAGCTCCAAATCGGCGCATCAAAGCAGTACGGATAGCAGCCGTATGTTGGTAACGTAACGCCGCCCAATCCAAAGTCATTGCATCGCATAAACCATTCGTTAATATAGAAGCAATAGAAGAAAGGGACTGTTCCATCGTCACCCTTGACCCCGGTGCCAAGCCAGATAAATACACCGCTGCCGGATGCATCGTTAACGGCAACGGCTCGGTTAAAACCAAAGTTTTGGATAAAGTCGGGGACATTTACTTATGCAAAGTGGCCTTCTAAAAAGTAATTATCCCACGATACCGGCGCATCTCAATCGTAAGAATGTCAAGTGTATCGATGGCAGCGCTATACGTCCGAACTCTTTTATTGACCTCGGGGGTGGTATAGTCCATCCGAGCAATATTCCCAACCAAATGAGCGCGGGTCTCGGTTACGGGTATAACTAATAAATTCTTTAGTACTGAGTTTTTTTCTTTCTGCTAGCAGGAATGCAGGTGTTAGTCCCAGACGTTGGGCAAGGTTATCATGGGGAAATGGTTGTAGTTCTATGCTGGGTTTTTGAAACGAGTTGTAAGAATTTGAGCGTCGGTATGAATTATGGCTGCTTCTAGTAGTGCGAATTGCTGTTTCTATTTTTTCTAATTTTTGTAGCAATGCTTGGTTATCTGATTTAAGTTGGGTTTCTAGCTGGTTGAGTTTTTCTTCCAAGTGTTTGGTATTTGTGGGGTAATGGTCGATATCAGTTTTGCTATCAAGTTCTACAACTACATCTTGAAGCCTTTGTAGGATGGCGGTTGTGTGTCCTTCCCGATGCAGTCGGGATAATTCGCGGACGATGGGAATCAATACCGTCGGTACGCGGAGCATTTGGCTTTTGGGTACGGGTTTGTTCATGCTGATATCAAAGCTGCTATCAGATGATTTTATCAGTTAGGAGTGAAAGAAGCGAAACTGCTCCTCGCCGCCATTTAACGCTTGAAAGTATTACTGTGTAAGGATTAAAAAAAATAAAATTGCTCTACAAGTCGAAAATCGCCAAAAACCCTTGTTTTTGTAGTACCAATTGAACTTTAAGCTCACTCCGGTAAAGCATTTAGTAACGTAGTCATGAAGGTTTCATTTTTTAATTATTCTACCATCTGCTCCTAGAGCATTTGCTTCTACCATAATATTGTTGGTTTCAGATAGTATAAAGATAAAACTAATATATTTTAGTAAATATGGCTAAAACCTCTATACTGAATGCTTTTATTCAACAATTAGAATCTCTTTCTTTACGAGAATTGCTAAAGATTAAACAAAAAGTTGATGAATTGATTCAAAAGAAAACGTTTTCTCCTTATAGGACTACTATTAATAGTCAAGAATATTTGAGGAATTTTCCAGGTCAAATCACTGAGATACATTATATTTCAATAGGGTTAGAGGAAGAATTTACCTCCGTTAAACCAGTAACGTCTTTATCGACAAATTTAACCAAAACAAAGAAACATCAAGAATATGACGAAGTTAAAAATGAATCGGAATTTAAAGATAATTCTTTAGAAAATGCAATTAATCTCGTAGATGAATGGATGACCGATGAATCGGGTTATGATGAAGAGGTATATCCAGAAATTGAAAATGCATTAAAGAAAAATCGAGCATCTTTTTAATTATTTACATGAATCAAGTTATAGTTCCAGATGCTCACCCATTAAGTCAAATAACACATCCTAGAATAAAGCCAAGTGTACAAAAATGGTTAAAATCCTTAGATAAAGAAACGGTTATAAAAGTAGCAGAAATAACTGATTATGAACTCCGCCGAGAACTATTGAGGACTGGGAAACAGAAAAGTATTGACCGGCTTAATAAATTCAATCAAGAAGTTGGGCTAATTCCACTTAATTCAGCAGTAATGCAAAAAGCTGCTGAGTTATGGGCTTGGACAAGAAATAAAGGCAAGCCAACAGCAAGTAATGATAGTTTAGACGGTGATGTAATTTTAGTATCCCAAGCTATTATTCAATTAAGTAATTTTGATAAAATCACTATTGCTACTACAAATATAAAACATATATCACTATTTAAAGAAAAAGGAAACGATGTTTTAGACTGGGAAGAAACTCTTAAATCTTTTAATTAAAACTGAATCAAAAATTTAAATTATCAGGCTAAAACTAGGTTAAAAAAATATCCCGAACTGTGTAGCGGATGGGTTAAAGTAACTGTATAGTGCAGTAAGATGACATTAATTTATATTTTTGGATTTAATAATTACAATTTATTTATTACCAGTTTTAAATAAGGAAATATGGAATCATCAGATATACGGACGAAAATAATCAAAGAAATTAATCTTATCCCAGAAGAGAAGTTAACACAATTGTATAACCTTATTCATTATTTTAGATTAGGTGTAGAGAATAAGTTTGAAACGGTTCTTTCTAGAACTGAGGATGATGATAAAAGAAGAGAAAAAATTATGCAGTACGCTGGTTCTTGGAATGATATGTCGGATGAAGCGGAAGGCTGATTTTTATGAGGAAATATTTACACGTCGCCAAGGGTTCCCATGAAAATTTTTCTTCTAAAAAATTTTCATGGGTGCCCGCCAACAGGCTTTTTTTAGATAATTGCTGATTGAAAAATTTGGTTGGCGGTCAGTTTTAATTCTGGGAATGTTTTTAATTTAATTACTTCATCATCTCTATATAAAGTACTTTTATATTCATCATTTTCTAATTGACAAACGGTAATAGTTGGACGTTTTGGATTACCAATAAATTGCCTACCTCCCTTACCCAAAAAATCAACAATTAAATATTCTGGTATGCCTATGGTTTCGTAATCGTCAAATTTTAAGGCGTAATCGTCATGCCAATTAGTGCTTACAACTTCTACCACTAATTGTATTGATTCACTACTCGAAACTGTAGATACTCGTGCAAACAAGGGTTCATTTTTTAAATTACGATTATCCAATACCAGCACGTCGGGATAGTAAGCTGAGTCTTTATCTTCTGGTTTTACTAATACTCTTGATGGAATAAGGTAAGGTAAATTTAAGCGGTCAAACTCCACAATTATTTTTCTAGCTAAAAATCCTACAATATTTTGATGTTTACCAATTGGTCGCGCTACTTCAACAATTATCCCATCATGTAATTCATATTGTTTGTTTTCTGGCACCCAGTTGGCGAATTCAGAGAATGTTGCTGTTTTATTTGTTGTTTGAGTCATATCTTCTATGAAGGAAGAATAAATAAACTGTGTTATGGCATTTGTTAATTAGTCAAATTCTTTTTCTTAATTCTTCTATCAATCGCTCATTATCATCTTTCCCAACTACAACACCAGGTTTTTTTCTAATTATTGCAAGGTAGTATTGAAAAGCTTCTTCATCCTGGGGATGGGATTTTACATATTCTCGCAATTCCGCTTCATTTAATTCTTTATAATCACTCATCTTATAACCGTTTCTCTGTTGGATATTTTTGCTTGAGTCATTGCTTTTCATTCTGGCTCAAACCACTTGTTTAACCGTATATCCTTTACTACATTTTTGAACTAGTAACCATCTTTTAGAAGTCTTGCTTAATGCTGGCATTACCCGAAAATTGAAAACATCTTCCCATATTTCTATGCTGTAACTAGAGCAGAATTCTAGCTCAAGTTTTGGGGCGCGAGTAGCAACGGAACAGAAAACCGACATAAGGAGACTTTTCAAAAAACATTGAAAAAACTCGCCATGTATATACATAGTAAAAACCTTGCTATTCCGCAGATTCCAGAATTTGCCATGTATATACATGAACAAAACTTAATAAACGATTAGAACAGAAAACCGTCATAAGCAATCGCCATTCAAAGTAATTCAAAATCTTCGCGGGCTTCTGGGTCACGTAGAGGACGGTCTGCTCCAAGCTCAATTGCTTTATCTATTGAGAAGTAATATCGTCCCAACATATTTATGTGCCTGCGCCCCAACGGAGAAAGCCTTGCAACATCTTCGGGTAGCACTTGTTGTCTAATAGAGCGTAACTTAGTAAGAGCCGCATCCATATAATAAGTATTCCACAATACAAGCACATTGACAACTAAACCCAATGCACCCAATTGTTCTTCTTGTCCTTCACGGTATCTTTGGCGCAGTTCTCCCTTCTGCCCATGAAACAAAGCTCTTGATAAACTGTGACGACTTTCACCACGGTTGATTTGAGTAAGAATACGACGACGATAGCTTTCATCGTCTATATAGGACAGTAAGTACAAAGTTTTAGCGATTCTTCCTAATTCAGCTATAGCCTTAGATAAGGTTGAATGTTGATTACCTCGTTGCAGAGAACGCATCAAATCAGAAGCACTTACAGTTCCTAATTTGAGAGAACCAGCGACTCGTAATATATCATCCCAATTAAAAGCGATTAAATCAGTATTTATTCTATTTCGAGCAATCCTATCTAAAGCACCTTTTACAACGTTATCGTCAAATCGCCAAAATCTTGCACCACCTATGTCTGCAATTCTTGGACTAAATTGATAGCCCAAAACCCAGAACAATCCAAATACCACGTCACTATAACCAGCAGTGTCAGTGATTATTTCAATTGGTCTAAGAGACGTTATTTGTTCGAGTAAACCTTCCAGTAAGAATAAAGAATCCCGCAAAGTACCTGGTATGACAATACCGTGGAAGCCAGTAAATTGGTCGCTAGTAAAATTGTAATAAGTCACACCTTTACCCACACCAAAATACTTACTGTTTGGTGCAGCATTAATAGTTCTTACGGGTACGCTAAAACGTAGCCCATCTGCGGAAGCTACCTCACCTCCTCCCCACATTTGTGCCAAAGCAATACGGGTTTGGGCATCAACTAATCTAGCATTAGCACGGATAATGGTTTCAGCGCGGATATAATTCTGCTGTACCCAGGATAATCTTCCGCGAGTTAACGCAGGGACTTCTGGGCGCATCAATGGTTCCAATCCAATATTACAGGCTTCTGCAATTAAAACCGCGCAAATGCTGATATGTAAGTCTTTTACGCGACTTCCAGTTTGACTTATATGGGTAAATTCCTTTGTAAAACTGGTTTTAGCATCAATTTCCAATAATAATTCTGGTAAATCAATGCGGGGTAACATTGCCTTAACTTGTCTTTTTAGGGTAATTAAACTAGATGGTTCTGGGAGCTTGTCCAAACCTGTTAGCACCAATTGTTCTTTTCCGTCCTTAATTTCAATGCGTACAGCTGCATTGTCTTTAAAATTAGCTGACGCACGGTGGTATGCTTCATTTAATTGAGAAAATAAAGCTTGTTTGGTTTTATCAAAAGTTGGTTCTAAGTCTAAAATGCGACATACGGCTGCGCGTTGGGTTGCCCAAGCCCCATCAGACAGAAGTTTAGCGCGTGGATTGCAGTAACGCTGGCTTTTAACTACAAAAACATCGCGGCGACGTAGCGCTGACCGCAAACATTGCAGTACGCAGAAAGTGTAGGCTTTGCGGTCAAGAAGGCCTTCCGAATTGACTACCAACCTTGTCCATGACTTGGTAACAACTTTTAATGGTGCGGCGCTCATGTCTGGTTTTCTAGAACCTTCTATGGAGCGCAAAAATAAGAGCGCTTCTATTATGGGTGCTGCATTCTCCATTCCATGAAATTCAATTTTGGAGAGCAGAGTAGGTAACATTTGCCGTACATACCGCCACCGAGACAGTATTGTGTCCAACATTTCATCTGAACTCGGACGAGCCAGCATTTTTACACGGGCTACTGATTCTACTAATTGCTCTTTGCTGACTCGTTTGTAAGCTTCTTCCCTCAAGTCAATATCTTCTGTATCGGTATCAAGAATAACGGAGGCTGCTTCTACTAACCGCAATGCAGCCGCATCTAAGTCTTTTAGAGTTCGTAGTCGTTCTTGTTCTCCTTCACGCTTTGACTTTGCCAGCAAACCACGAATAAATAGATTGAGTAAGTCAATCACATCATCTGTAGCCGTATACTCAAGTTCGTGGGTAAATGCTAAAAGCGTGGCAATTCTTTTACGGTCAGGCATTTTGGAAATTGCAACCGCTCTCGACGCAGCCGCATTGCGTGCTAAAAATTTGATACGAGTTTGAGGGAGCTTTGATAAATCAATATTTCCAACACCAACTGCGCGTATTTCTTCCAAGCGGTTTATCGCTGCAACAAGCGATTTAGCGTTAACACGAGTAGGAGAACGACGCAAACGGTCTAATGTAGAATAACGTTGCTCTACTGGTATCAATAATAGCTTCTCTAAGGCAACTGTTTGTTTTTTATTGGGGAGTTTAGATAAAACGTTGAATAAACGTTCTTGCGCTCTTTCCCTTACAGATGCAACCAAACGCGCAAGAACGCTTACACCAGGTAAAAGAATTTTTCGTTCTACCAGACGTGCTGTGGTTAGGTCAAATAAGAGACTTTGAGATTCCGTACTAATAATTGACCTTTGATACAGCCAACGTACTAATTTCCAATGAAATGGTTGAGCATGAAAATCTTGGTATCCGTAGCTTTGTTTAATTAATGCGGTATGCTTCCAGCGAGTTTCTGAGTTACGGTAACGCTCCAATATACTTGTATCGCTTACATCCAACTGTTTAGCCAGAAAAATAATCACAACTGTAGGTAAATCAGTGGGGTCAGTCAAAAAAGTACCAATAAAGCGCACGGTACATAGCTGTAAAGCTAAACCTAAACGGTTATGGTCGCCTCGCCTATCTTTAATTAAATTGAAATCAACATTGTCTAAATAAAAATACTTTGCCAGTTGTTCGGGTGATGGTTCTCCCACATAACGACCATATCTTTTCTCTTGTTCCGCACTTAAAAATTCAACTGGCATTTATGTATAATAAAACTATATATTTA
>JBCDDV010000002.1:0-18860 GCA_039180145.1 Cyanobacteria bacterium P01_G01_bin.49
CTCCTTTAGATAGTTTAAAAATTGCTCAAGAAAATCCTCAAAAACAAGTCGTTTTCTTTGGGGTTGGCTTTGAAACAACAACGCCAGCTACTGCCATGACAGTTTATCAGGCATCTCAACAAAAGCTACCAAACTTTTCTTTATTAGTTTCCCATGTTTTAGTTCCTCCAGCAATGGAAGCTCTTTTATCCTCTCCTAACTGTGTAGTTCAAGGATTTTTAGCTGCGGGTCATGTCTGCACTGTGATGGGATACGAAGCATATCAACCCATTGCCCAAAAATATCAAGTTCCTATTATTATAACTGGATTTGAACCAATCGATATTCTTCAAGGAATTTACCTCTGTCTTCAACAATTAGAAACAGGAAAAGCTAATTGTGAAAATCAATATATTCGCTCTGTAAAAACCCAAGGAAATGTTTTGGCACAACAATTAGTTCAAGAAGTTTTTGAAGTCGTTCCTCGTCGCTGGCGAGGTATTGGAGACATTGCCGAAAGTGGATTGGGATTACGTCAAGAATATGCTTCCTACGACGCTTTAAATCGATTCTCAGATGTTTTATTAACTTCGACCGCTAATCAGTCAAGTCCTTGTATCAGTGGCGAAATTATGCAAGGTTACAAAAAACCCCTTGACTGTCCCGCTTTTGGAACTCAATGTACCCCAGAAAAGCCTATTGGGGCCCCAATGGTATCCTCAGAAGGAGCTTGTGCTGCCTATTACCGCTATCGTCATCATCAAAAAAACATAGCGACATCACCCCAATATTTCTGAAGGAAATGTTAAAAAGTATTAAGAAACAATAGTGAATGTCAACACAATGCCAGAGAATAATTGGGTCAGGTTGCTTGGCAACATATAAAGTTGAAGACACCCATTAGCAACCCATTTTCGTATAAGATGTCAGATTAAGAGCATCTAATTCATTTTATTGGGAGGAATCCATCAATGAGTATCGTCACGAAATCAATCGTGAATGCTGATGCGGAAGCCCGCTACCTCAGCCCTGGCGAACTAGATAGAATCAAAGCCTTTGTTACCGGTGGGGCTGCTCGTTTACGTATTGCAGAAACCTTATCGGGTGCGCGTGAAAGCATTGTTAAGCAAGCTGGCGATCGCATGTTTCAAAAGCGTCCCGACGTTGTTTCTCCTGGTGGAAACGCTTACGGTGAAGAAATGACCGCAACTTGTTTGCGGGATATGGACTACTATCTCCGCTTGATCACCTACGGTGTGGTCTCTGGTGACGTTACCCCTATCGAAGAAATCGGCTTAGTTGGTGTTCGGGAAATGTACAAATCCTTGGGAACCGACATCGGTGCCGTTGCTCAAAGTGTTCGTGAAATGAAAGAAGTCGCTACCGGAATGATGTCTGCTGATGATGCAGGCGAAGCTGGTTCTTACTTCGATTATGTTATCGGTGCGATGAGCTAAGACGAGTTAACCAAATACTCGTATTATCCAAGCCGTCCCAAATATTTGTAAGACTGTTGAAGACTAGGCAAGATTAAGGAAGCAAAACTATGCAAGACGCAATTACCTCTGTCATCAATTCCGCCGACGTTCAAGGAAAGTACCTTGACGGCGCTGCTATGGACAAACTGAAAGGCTACTTCGCTACCGGAGAACTCCGTGTACGTGCAGCTAGCGTGATCAGTGCTAATGCTGCTGCGATCGTCAAAGAAGCAGTTGCTAAATCTTTGTTGTATTCTGACGTAACTCGTCCTGGTGGCAACATGTACACCACTCGTCGTTACGCCGCTTGTATTCGTGACCTCGACTACTATTTACGCTATGCTACCTACGCCATGTTAGCAGGTGATCCTTCTATTCTCGATGAGCGTGTACTCAATGGATTAAAAGAAACCTACAACTCTTTAGGGGTTCCTGTTTCCAGTACAGTTCAAGCCATCCAAGCGATGAAAGAAGTAACTGGTAGCCTCGTTGGTGCTGACGCAGGAAAAGAAATGGGTGTTTATTTTGACTACATTTGCTCTGGCTTAAGCTAGAACAACTGATGTTAACAACCGATTAAGGGTTGTCCATGAGAGGTTCGGGAAGTCTAGAGTGAGTGCTAGCTGGTTAAAGGCTTTATCTTTGCTGCTAAAGATAAGTTTTGACGAACTAGTATTGACTCCTGACTCCCGAACTTTGTTGTATAAAGATTTGTAATAAAATTTAGGAGAACTCGATCCATGCGAATGTTTAAAGTTACCGCTTGTGTTCCTAGTCAAACAAGAATTCGGACTCAGCGAGAATTACAAAATACTTATTTCACTAAATTAGTTCCCTATGATAGCTGGTTTCGGGAACAACAACGGATCATGAAAATGGGCGGCAAAATTGTCAAAGTAGAATTAGCAACGGGTAAACAGGGAACCAACGCTGGTTTACTTTAGGTATCAGCTTGGCTGTTTGTCATAATCGTTGTGTTTAATTTAGCTAGAAAGAGGTCAACTGTGGCCTCTTTTTGGCTATTTGGTGAGGAGTAGAGAATAATCTGAAAACATTTTTTAAGATGATGTTAATTAAGATAGTCAATCTGGGAATTCTTATAAAGAATAGGGTGCTAAACTGATTTTCTTTGTCCCCGTACTGTTTGCCGAAACTTTATGAACTAAATCTAAATCATCTAATTATTACCGTTATAAAACGATTTCCCCATTAAACTATATATTTGACGAGAAATGCCAGACAATCAAGACAAACAACCCATCGATTACGATGCCACCATTGTTGGCGAAGAATCACCCCATTTTCCAGGTGCAGATGTCCCCAACTCTGTTGAGGAGACCTCCTCACCCAAAAATCGCGCCGTGGGACAAGAAGCCCCATCCTCTGCTGCTGTCGTTACTCTAGTTAACAAATTTCTCGCCAAAGCAGTAGAAAAAAAAGCCACTCAAATTGAAATTGAACCCGAAGAAAATCTTCTGAGTATTCGCTATTTCCAAGAAGATCAATTTAATCCTGTGATTGATCCTTTGCCAAAAAAATTCACCACAGCCGTTATTTCTCGCTTAAAGCAAATGGCAGCATTGGATATACAACAAAATCCCACCCCACAGAAAGGTCGGATTTGTAAACGAGGAGGCGGACGGGCAATTGATTTCTTCGTACAAGCCCAACCTAGTATGTACGACGAAAAACTGATTATCCGTGTTGTGGATAGTGCTGTCAAACCGCCGCATTTAACTCAATTAATTGAAGATGATAGAATCAGGCAATCTCTCGAACAAATGAGCAACCATGAGTCTGGATTATTTTTAATTACCAGTTCTCAGCCAAAGGATTTATCTCCGCTATTGTATAGTGTGCTGTTTCAAGAAACCCTTAACCACCAGAAAATAGCCACAATTGAAGAATCCATTACTCGTCTTCTGCCTGGAATTACCCAAATTGAAGTAGATCCTGATCGAGAACAAGATTATCCTGACGTACTGCAATCCCTTCTGAGACAAGATAAACAAAAGATTATGGTAGATCGTCTACCCAATCCTTCTGTGGCTCGTATGGTGGTAGAAATGGCTCGTAACGACCATTTTATCTTGAGCAGTCTTCGGGCTAAGGATGCCATTAGTGCGATCGCATTATTAAGCCAGATGGTAACCCCTCAACTTTTGGCCGATGCTTTAATTGGGGTAGTTCATCAACATACGATTCGTCGTCTGTGTCCTACTTGTCGCCAAGTTCATCAACCGACTCAAAGAGAACTAGAACAATTTGGTATTGACCAAGCTAAGGCGGCTGAGGTTACCTTTTATCAAGCTTGTCATTTAAGTGAGTCAGAGATTGAGCAAGCGCGGCAGAAAGGAAAACTATGCCAACAATGTAAGGGCGAAGGGTATCATGGAGAAATTCAAGTCTATGAACTGCTTCAAGGAACACCCGACCTAAAAAAGGCGATCGCTCAACAAGCAAGTCTAGAAGAGATGAAACAAGCTTCTTTACAACCAGAAAAAACATCCCCTTTGATGACTGCATTGGAGTTTGTGTACCAAGGACAGACAAGTTTAACAGAAGTTGCTCGATTATTTCCTGATTCTCTTTTAGTTATAAACCATGAGATGATGACTGACACTTCTACTGATTTGACTCAAAGATTAGAAAAAGTTGAACAATTGTTAATGAGTTTAACTGAGGAATTTATCCAACTAAAACAGGCCTTAAACCCAACGCCTCCAGCAGCAAAAGATTTTTCCCAAGAAACAACTGAGGCTTTCAAAGAAACTTATATTGCTGAGGAGTTGCCTCAATCAATGGATTTATCGAAAGAAACTATTACCGCCGAATCAGGTTTCTATGAAGAACTGACTGATCCTGGAGAATGGGAAAAGCTTAAAAAGGAACTCGATCCCAGTAAAGAAACAATGGTAGTTGATTTTTTACCTGAAGAAGAGACAACCATTCCTCAAGAGGACAACCCATTCAAATCGATCCCAGATCCTTGGTCTTGAGGTTCTCAGCTTGGCCAGAAGATTGAGAATTGTATCAACGTGAGTTCGGTGTTAGGGGGTCGGAGGGCGGCTAAGCCGTGCTGCGAACGGAGTTATTATTTATTCTCAAGGATATAATCAGGGTTTAAGACTTCTGATTAGTTGTCTATCGTTCAGAAATTTCCTTTCGTCGGACTCACGTTGTATTAAGATCGGCATCTACTAACGCTTATTTTTTGAGGGGAGTTGAGAATTGATTAAAAATAGATTATCTAAAATTGGTAATCATCGCTATATCCCCAAAAACCCAAGACAGTGTAAACTGAGCTTTGCTGCAAATTTAAGGATGTGTCATGGAACTAGAATATCCTGAAGATCTTCGATATTTAGACTCTCACGAGTATATTCGTTTAGATGGAGAAATTGCCACGATTGGTATTAGCGAATTTGCCATTGATCAACTTGGAGATCTTGTCTTTTTGGAATTACCCGAAGTCGGAGACTCCATAGAACTTGGGGAAAGCTTTGGGAACATTGAATCTGTCAAAGCGGTGGAAGATCTCTATCCCCCGGTGTCAGGAACCGTTATCGAACGGAATGAAGCGATGATTGATTCTCCTGAACTGATAGCAGACGATCCCTATGGAGATGGCTGGTTGCTCAAAGTTCGTGTTGAAAATCCCGATGATGACTTAGATGATACCTTGTCAGCGACGGAATATCGCGCTCAAGTAGAAGGAGAAGATTAAATATATACCTTCAGAGGTAAGCTCATACCTCAATTAACAAAAAACCCACCGAAACAGGTGGGTTTTTTACAGGAACTGAAATACGAGTAATTATTGTGGCCCTAAGCCAACTTTAGGGGCATACACTGCGCGATCGCCTAATTCTTCTTCAATGCGTAACAGTCGATTATATTTAGCAACCCGTTCACTGCGACACAAAGACCCTGTTTTAATTTGTCCGGCACGAGTGGCTACGGCTAAGTCAGCAATGGTGGTATCTTCTGTTTCTCCTGAACGATGAGAGATCACTGAACTATATTGACGACGAGTCGCCAAGGCAATAGTTTCTAAGGTTTCTGTTAGGCTACCAATTTGGTTAAGTTTAATGAGAATGCTATTAGCCACGCCCATCTCAATGCCTTTTTGAAGACGAGTCGGGTTAGTGACAAATAGATCATCTCCCACTAATTGAATGCGAGATCCCAAGGTATCGGTGAGGATTTTCCAGTTATCCCAGTCATCTTATTGCAAAGCATCTTCGATAGAAATAATGGGGTATTGATCCACCAATTTGACTAAATAGTCAATAAATTCTTGGGGAGAATGAGGCGCACCATCATAAATATATTGGCCATCTTTGTAAAACTCACTAGAAGCCACATCCATGGCTAAGGCAACTTGTTTTCCTGGCTGATAACCCGCTTTTTCAATGGCTTCAATGAGCAGATCTAAAGCTTCTTGGTTCGATCCCAAATTAGGAGCATATCCCCCTTCATCTCCTACCCCAGAAAGCAGTTTGCGTTCTTTTAAAACCTTACTCAGAGAAGCAAACACTTCTGCCCCCCATCTGAGTCCTTCTTTAAAAGAGTCTGCCCCCACAGGCATAATCATAAACTCTTGAAAGTCGACATTATTGTCAGCATGACTTCCCCCATTAATCACATTCATCATAGGAACGGGTAGGATATTAGCCAAAGGCCCACCAAGATAGCGATAGAGAGGGAGAGCTAACTCGTCAGCAGCCGCTTTAGCAGTGGCTAGGGAAACTGCTAGGATAGCATTCGCTCCTAATTCTTTCTTATTAAGAGAACCATCTCGATCAAGCATTTTCTGATCAATGGCAGCTTGCTCAAAGACATCCATTCCTAACACTTGAGGGGCAATTTTTTCTTTGACGTTACGAACGGCGGTTAAGACTCCTTTTCCACCGTAGCGTTGGGGGTCATCATCCCTTAATTCGTGGGCTTCAAAGCTCCCGGTAGAGGCTCCGCTAGGAACTTGGGCGATACCAAACGCGCCTGTTTCTAGAAGCACTTCAGCTTCAATGGTGGGGCGGCCACGAGAGTCTAAAATTTCTCTGGCAGTAATAGCTTCAATGGAAACGACAGGTTTGTTTAGCATGGATTAACTAGCTCCAATTTAGAGAAATTTGGCTTATTCTGCGAGATTGATGCCGACAATACGACTGGTACATCGAATATGAAGAAAAACTTTCTAATTCCCTTTTGGAATTCTGCTTCAACTACGACAAGATTGACTTGATCAATACTCGAACCAGAACGCACTTCTATATTCACAATACGTTCAAATAGTCCCTTTTCCTCCTCAACCATATCGGTAATCAATGAAAACCCCCACTTATTTTACGGGGGATTGACCCTAACTTCTAGAACCAAAAAAGATTTATACAGGTTCCTTAACAAATAACCAAACCAGTCAGTTAGAGAAATTGTCTAAAACCATTAAAGTAAATTGCCTTTCGCCATTTTATCTAATATGGAAGATTGGTTTCGTTTGCTTTTTTAATCGCTTTTTCTCCGAGAATTGGGCATCGCAAAAGTTTACTCTATTTTTATTGTGACGCGAGTTTTTAGGGGTTGCAAGTAGCGTTGAGGGGAAAAACTATTTTTTTGATGTTTTTTAGCTACTTTTCAATATTGTTTACATAATTTTTCTCTTCCTCATCTCCCCATGTCTCTCATTCTTTCGCTGTTCTTCGTAGCAAACATAAGCGCGATCGCCCATCAACCCCTTAGTCCTTCTTACGATAGCTGGCTTTTGACCATAAATATCGATCGCCTAAGCGCTATGTTAATAACTTTTTCAATAGATGAGATAAATTTTTGAGACAAAGTGGGTATGTTAGCAATGTAGGTCATTGCAAATAGACCGTGATTAGCTAAAACATCCGAAAATTTACTCACATCCCCCAAAATAATCATGTCTTCTTCTATACTTAACTACTTTATTAAAAAGAAACCAGACCAAGGATTTACCTTAATTGAATTATTGGTCGTTGTTATCATTATTGGTATTCTCAGTGCAATAGCTCTACCTCAAACCCTGAATATTATTGGACGAGGTAGAGAAGCTGAAGCTAGGAGTATGATGGGTGCAATGAACCGCGCGCAACAAACTTTTTTTAAAGAAAAAGCAACCTTTGCGACTAGTGCTGAAGAGTTAGAAGTTCCTGTCGGTAATGAGAAGTACTATCAGGTTTTTGTCGATGGAGATAATGATGAAACGGAAGGACGACAAGGTGCTTTCGGGATCAACAAAGCTAGTAACGGTACCCGTGATTATGCTGCCGCAGTGGGATATGATCAAGTTAATCGGACATTTTCAACCGTTGTTTGTCGTTCAATCGATCAAGCAAACCAATATGGGATTACAGGTTTAGCGCCTACAGATCCAACCCTTGGCACGGGAACTGTCGCAGGTGCAATGGTTACAACAAATGCTCAATGTGATACGACTTTGCCAGTAGAAGAATTGAGGTAACGTGAGTTCGATTATCCTTTTTTAAACTTGTTTAAGGTTTAATCACAAATTTGTCATCTACTGTCGAAGTTTAGAGCATGGACAAATCTCCAACAACTTCTAACCGCTTGTGGTTACTTAAAATCATAAATGTCTCAGCTAAGGTTTCTGCTACTCTAGGAGTAAGCCACCCCATTTGTCGCAGTAGATGAATTGCTGAAGCGTATTTCGCTCGTTTTGAGCCATCTATGACCTTAATTGCTAATCCCATGCCTTCGCCGACTCGGCCAATACATTGAATGCCTTCTGCACCTGATTTACTCACTAATTCTCCTTCCGTTAAGCGCATTAACTCCGTATCAAAAGCACCAACACCAGCAATCATTGTCGGATAATAAGTCATAGCGCGGACAATTCTTTCTAAATCAAGACTATTGCCTGAAGCTAATTGGGCATAGAGATGAGCCATTTGTCCGAGTTTCATAGAATAAGTCGGCGCACCACAGTCGTCATGAGCGCCAATTAATTCGTCCCCTGGCATTCCTAATAATTCAGCAATTTTCCCCAAAATCAACTGTTGAACAGCAGAAGAGCGACGCAAATAAGTATTAAGGGGCCAATTTCTTTGCTGACAAACCGCTAACATTCCTGCGTGTTTTCCTGAACAATTATACTGGAGAGGGCTGCTACTTTGGTCAGGTGTAGGACACTGTAAAGCGCTCGGATCAATATCTGCTCTCCAGAGAACATTAAAGACTTGTCGTGCTTGTTCAATATTTCCTTGATGAGAACTACAAATTATTGCTAAATCTTTATCATTTAAGTCATAGCGTTCCAGTGTGCCTGTTGTGGTGACGGCTAGAGCCTGAAAAGGTTTGAGAGCAGAACGAACGAAAGCGGTGGTTTCTGAGCTTCCTGCGACAGATAATACCCTTCCGCGATCATCACAAACAGTGGCTTCAACACAGTGGGTTGACTCCATGATCCCTTCTCGGAGTAGGTGAACCTCTAATTTTGGTGCGGAGTTGCGTTTTCCTCTAGTCATTCGATGTTAGGTGTTGGCAATAAGAAATCATTAGTACTAGTTTTAGTAAACTTTCAAAAAGATTTATAAACATAGCCACACCATACTATCACCCATCATCAACAGAGCTAAAATTCCGGCAGTACGAGTGAGGCGTTGCAAAATAGGAGTTATTTGGTAAGAAACGATGAGGCGATCGCGGGTCAACATTTCTGGGGGTTTTGGCCAAGTCTGTCCATCGTACCATCCTGACTCTTCGTAAAAAACGGTTTCTTTTTTGAGGCGATCGCTCACATAACGCCATCCTAGAAAGAGTTGTAATAAGATTAGCCCCAGAATTAACCCTGCGCCTAAATTATTCGCGATAATGAAAAGGAGAAAAAATTTTTTGAGAGGGAAACTTGCCGCAGCGATGGGACTAGTTATAATCCATCCAATCAGCCAAATTACTGCTATTTTTCGCCAAAAGCGTCCTTTCTCAAAAGTTGCCCAGCGAAAAAACCAGGATTCTTTCAACTCTTCATATTCATTTACGGGTTGCTGTTCTACCGGAACAGGACAAACTTGAATAGATGATTCCCTCATAAAAAACCTCGTTAGAAAACCCACGCCCTTGGATCATGGGAGGAACAACAACTGTCTGACAACGGTGTAATTAACATATCGGGAGACAATTACTGGGACTGTCTAACGCCCGCTGCTGAAAATTCAAGACGTTTAGCGTGACTCCAAAATGCTTCTAAGTTATAGAATTCTCGTTCTTCTGGCAGGAAAATATGAACAATTACGTCCCCAAAGTCTTGTAGTATCCAAGTCTCTTGACTTTTTCCTTCTGTATGTAAAGGGTATCTGTCATAAACTTGAGCGACTTTATCTTCGATAGCTTCAGCAATTGCTCGAACTTGGGTTCTTGAATATCCGGTAACAATCACAAAGTAATCCGTCAGATAAGATACGTCAGTTACTTGTAACATGACAATATTGTCAGCTTTGCGATCATCGGCTGCTTGGGCAATAGTTTTGGCAAATTCTTGAGTTTCTTGGTCAATAGAATGATCAATCACAGTCAGAGAGTTTAAAGAATTGGTTGTAATTTGTTGGTATTGGGTCATAAAGTTTTGTCTGCTTAACTTAATGGTAACTGAGAAGTAGAGAAATCCTGAACGTTAGGTGTCTTGGTTTTTTAAGGATAATTTTTCTCTTTTATTGAAGCTTAACGCCCAGTTACGAGTGTCGATCACTCTAGGATGAATAGTCCGATGGGTCTGTATTAAATATTTTAGAGAATACTCACAGGTTTGCTGTACACTTTTGTAAAGATTTTGCCGACTTACTTGACGCATCGCTTCTAATTCGGGGGTATTTCCTCGGTTGGGTTCTAGGGCATCTGCCACAAAGACAATACAACTTAGGTCACTCATTTCGGGACTCCCCAAAGTATGATCACGAATAGCATTTAAGATCTCTTCATCTTCAACGCCGAAAGTATCTCTAGCAACAATGGCACTAACATCAGCATGGAGGAGATGAGGGTTAGTTTGACGAATAGGGTCAATCTCAGGGATTTCTTGGCTAGCCATTTCTAAGAGTTTGGGGGGAGGAAAGAATTTAGCTAAGTCGTGCATTAAACCAGCTTGGGCTACTTTTTGGGGATTAATGTTGTGGCAATAGGCTAATTCAGTACAGAGTTGCTCTACCCCTAAAATATGTTGTAGACGATGATGGGAAACATTGTCTTTTAACCAACTAATGACCTGCTCTCGCATAGAAATTTGGTTATCAGTAGAATCATACTTATTCATTGTAGCGAATCTAGGCAATTCAGGGAGGCGATCGCTAAAAAATAGTTAAGTAATTTGAATGTAAATAAATTTTATATTTGAAACGAAATGCTCAAATCATCTAATTATTTCCTAACCAAAGAAATTGTAAATTTAATGTAAAATCTGGTAATATCTTTTCTCCAAATAAATAGTTAGGTTTCGTGAGAAGTTCTATTTCTATTTCTTGACGATAAATTTCTACTGTTTGCTGTCTAGGATTAATCAACCAGCCTAACTTTACTCCACTGATCATATATTCTTCCATCTTTTCTTGAGTGTCTTTTAGATGATCACTAGGAGACATTAATTCTAAGACAAAATCTGGTGCGATAGGAGGAAACTGTGATTTTTCTTCCGGGGTTAATTGATTCCACTTATCTTTACTCACCCAGGCAACATCAGGAGAACGATTTGCTCCACTGGGAAGTCGAAAACAAGTTGAAGAATCAAACACGATTCCTAATTTTGTTTGACGATTCCATAGGACAAAATCAGCATTAATTTCTGAGTTATAATTGCCAATTTCTCCGCCAGTCGGTGACATAATAATTAAGTTTCCTTGCTGATTTCGTTCAAACTTAATATTAGGATTTTTGCAACACAATTGGTAAAATTGCTCATCGCTCATTTGCCCAAAAGGTGTTATGTTTAAAGTGTAAGTTGTCATGGTTTTCAATAGAATTTATAGCCTTACATTTTACTATCAAAAAAAATTCTAAAATCAAGTCAATCAAGAAAAAATATGTTGAAACAACTTTTATAAAATTTTTCTTCCTTTAACTCCGACCCCCGATCTCCGAACTCAGGCTAGTTACTGAATTTTTAGTCAACCATCTATACTTTTTTAGTAAATAGCTTAAAATAAATTATCTGCATCATTTCTTTGATCGGAAAAGCAATAAAAGTAATGGGATTGATCGTCACAATAATATTGCGAATATCGCTTTTTGCTCCTTTGATAATTTGTTTAGCTACCCAATCAGCAGACATCACACCAATCGGATTTAAGTTACTTTTAAATGGCCCTAAAATCAACTTTCTTACGATACAGGGAGCATCTAATCGACGTAAGTTAATTAAATCACCAATGGTTCGTTTACTAAGTTCATAAAGAGGACTAAACGCCGGATTAACTTCTGCTTCTGAGGTATTGATCCAAACTTCTTTACGAACCTTATCCTGATTATTTTTAACAGTTTTGAAGAAACATTCCATTAACCGCAAACCAGAAAAACTATTCACTTCATAAGATGCCAAAATAGCGTCTTCACTTCTTTGCTGACCAACATTAATGCCATGATTAATAATTAAGATATCCGTCCTCTCTAATTCGTTGATTAACTCGTCTTCTCTGCCCACTTGCCAGGTCAATGTTTTGATAGGTAATTCTTGTCCTTCAATCTCTAAGTTGATCGTTTTCTGCTGAGAAGTTAAGGCAACAACTTTTGCCCCGTTAAGATGTAATTCTTTGAGTAACGATAACCCTAATGTTCCTGATGCACCTGTAACAGCAACCGTTTTACCTTTGAGCGATAAAGCTGTTCCCATGATTTTATCAACTAAAGTTAATGTGCCACCATAATAAGCTTTTTGGTTATCAAAATGATGTCGCCAGTGATAAGGACGGTTAACAAACCAAGGAGCAGGAAGGGTGGTAAAATTACCAGGACGATGAGTAATGTCTGTTAACTCGTCTACATAGGGAACTCCCGAACCACGGGCGATCGCTCCAAACAAAAAGGTTAAAGTATAAATAGAGCCTGCCCAAGCCACCCAACCATAGGGAAAATGTTGCCAACTAATAATAATGCCTGGAATAAGACTTAAGACCAACATAACCAAGGCTTCAGGTATGTCATTGTACCAGTGTGCTTTACGATAAATCTCTTCGCTAACTGGGGTCAAATCCGGTCGAAAAACGCGATGATGCCAGCCATGAAGACGATATAAAGGTTGCCAATAATGAGAAAGAACATGATAACAGTCTCGAACAATTTCGACCCAAAGAATTGTCCCTAAGACTAAAATTACCAAAATCAGCAAACTATTTACCATAAATGTCATATTTATTTGTTGTCACAGAAAAATTAACTAAATAGCTCAAAGCAACGGGTTTAGAAGTTTAGTATAAACTACCATTACCAGGAATCTACCTCAGCTAGCTTAAAAAGTCCCGAAAAAATCAACATTTTTAGTTAGAATATTGACTAAACAACCTAAATAATAACAGCAAGAAGAGAAACCCAACTGGCTGTTATCAGTATGGACAAGATAAATTAAATTAACGATTGAATTATGCCAAAAAAATATTGGATAGACAACGAATCAGAATTAGATCCTTTGAGTTCTTTATTATCTGAATGGTCTGATCCTGAAGATGAAGAAGAAGAATTTAGAAGTGAATTTTTCCAAGGGTTATCAGGAAGACGTAAAAAAGCCGCTTTTGTTCTGATGACTATCTGGGGAGTTGTTATTGGACTAAATTTGGTCGCTTGGGGAACTTGGGTAATTTTAGGATTAATAGTTGTTTTCGCTTTACAAGGTTTACGGTTAGTAAAGGCTAAACCAGAACCTTCCCCCGAACCCCTATCAGATGAAGCGATCAAAGAAGCCCCGACTATCTCACTATTAGTAGCTGCTAAAAATGAAGCAACAGTAATTCATAAATTAGTAACCCAATTATGTACATTAGACTATCCCAAAGAAAAATATGATCTTTGGGTTATTGATGATCACAGTACGGATCAAACCCCTGAAATTCTTGAGCAACTTGCACAACAATACTCTCAATTAACGGTTATTCGTCGTCCAGCCGGGGCAACTGGAGGGAAGTCAGGGGCTTTAAATGAAGTATTTCCCCGTACCCAAGGAGACATTATTGCGGTATTTGATGCAGATGCCAAAGTCTCTCAAGACTTATTAAAACGGGTTGTCCCCCTCTTTGGTCAACCAGAAATGGGGGCTGTACAAGTTCGTAAAAAAATTGCCAATGAGTCCCTCAATTTTTGGACAAGAGGACAAGCTGCAGAGATGGCTTTAGATGGCTTTTTTCAGCAACAACGCATTGCTATAGGGGGCATTGGAGAATTAAGAGGTAACGGTCAATTTGTGCGCCGTACTGCCTTAGTAAAATGTGGGGGATGGAATGAACAAACAATCACCGATGATTTAGACTTAACGATTCGTTTACACTTAGATAATTGGAAAATTGGCTTTTTAGATAATCCTGCTGTCGAAGAAGAGGCAGTGACTACTGCAAAATCCTTATGGCATCAACGAAACCGTTGGGCAGAAGGCGGTTATCAACGCTATCTAGACTATTGGCGATTTATTGTTAATCAACCCATGGGATGGAGCAAAAAGTTAGATTTGGTTTCATTTATCTTGATGCAATATTTGTTGCCGACTGCTGCTGTTCCTGACTTCATCATGATGGTAGTACGTCATCGTTTACCAATTTTTAGTCCTTTAACTAGCTTAATGCTCTCTCTTTCATGTTGGGGAATTTTCACTGGGTTGCGTCGTACCCAAGACTCAGAAAAATTAGGGATTTTTGGCGTTTTTCGCCTAGGATGGCAAAGTCTAATCGCCAACTTTTATATGATGCACTGGTTGATTATTATGCCTAGTGTCACGACGCGAATGTCTATTCGTCCTAAACGTTTGAAATGGATCAAAACGGTTCATGAAGGAACACCAGAAGAAAGTTTTGAATTCTAAGCTGAAAAGCTAATTCTATCGTTATCTGAAACACCTATTACCTCGTTAATAATGCTTCAACTCCGAACTCCGAACCCCTAACCCCGAACTCAGGTTACCTATTCAAATTCTTTATAGGACTAGATTTTTTAGGCAAACAACATGATAAAACGAATAACTAATAACTGTAATGAAATATGCCCTAGTGCATGAGTGGTTAACCCCCAAAGCAACAGGAGGATCAGAATTAGTCGTTAAAGAGATTTTAAAGCACGTTGAAGCCGACGTATACGCTTTAATCGATTTTGAGTCTACCAATCCTCACAGCTACCTTTATGGTCGTTCTATTGGCAGTACTTTTTTACAAAAATTTCCTCTAGCCCGTAATGGGGTACAAAAATATCTGCCCTTGCTGCCTCTGGCGATCGAACAACTTGACTTGAGAGACTATGATGTAATTCTTTCATCTTCTCATGCAGTTGCTAAAGGCGTTTTAACCAGTCCCCGTCAACCCCATATATGTTATTGTCACACCCCAATGCGTTACGCTTGGGACTTAACGTTTGATTATTTAGAAAATTCTGCGGCAGGGTCAGGAATTCCGGGAATTTTAACTCGCTATTTACTACATTATCTCCGCCAATGGGATGTGATCTCAGCTAACCGTGTCGATTATTTTATCGCCAATTCCCACCATACGGCCCGTCGTATTTGGCGTTGTTATCGTCGTCAGGCTAAGGTTATTTATCCTCCGGTAGCTGTAGAAAGATTTCAATTCACTCCTCATAAAGAAGACTTTTACTTAACCGTCTCCCGCCTCGTTAGTTATAAAAAAATTGCTTTAATCGTGCGGGCTTTTAATCAATTGGGTTATCCTTTAGTTATTGTTGGTGACGGGCCCGATCTCCCACGAATTCGCCAAATGGCTAAGTCTAATATCCAAGTCCTAGGGATGCGAGATAATCAAGTAGTTGAGCAGTATATGACTCAAGCAAAAGCTTTTATTTATGCTGCCTGCGAAGACTTTGGTATTGCTTTAGTGGAGGCCCAAGCCTGTGGAACGCCAGTGATAGCCTATAAAGGAGGAGGTGCATTAGAAACCGTAGTTGATATTCGCCAAAATCGTGAAAAGGGGACAGGAATCCTATTTTCGTCCCAAACTGTTCAATCTCTGGTAGAAGCAGTTGAAACTTTTGGAAAGTTTCAGCATCAAGTTAATCCAGAGAGTTGCCGCCAACAGGCAACTAAATTTACTCCCAAAGTCTTTGAAACGTCCTATTTGACTTTCTTAGAACAGTGTTATAAAGACTTTACTCAAAAAAGTTCAGTAACAAATTTTCGATTTATGTGATCACAATTGTCATGATTAGTCCAATCTGGTTTTATGATCACAATTGGTGTGGTGTGATGTGATGTGAAGGAGTAAGATGACTGCTAATAGCCAATTAATCTCCGTCAAAGCTCTACAAGCTTTGATGAGAAGAGGTTTTTCAACCTCCCTCGCCCAAAAAAGATATCAAAAATCGTGGTCACAAGCCATATTAGATGGGACAGTTGCCAAACGAATTTTTGACATTACTTTTTCTTTATCGGTCTTGATTCTTTTTTCCCCACTATATTTAATCTTGGGGTTGTTGATTGCCATTAGTTCTCCTGGCCCTATTTTCTACGTCCAGGAAAGAGCCGGAAAAAACTTCAAAAAGTTCAAATGTATCAAATTCCGAACCATGGTACACAATGCTGATGAAGTTTTTGAAACAATGATGGCCAGTTGCCCTCAAATGCGGGCAGAGTTTGAAAATCACTGTAAACTAAGAGAAGATCCCCGAATTACTTGGATTGGGAAGTTTCTTCGCTTAACCAGTTTAGATGAATTTCCCCAATTCTGGAATGTTCTTAAAGGGGATATGAGCGTTGTGGGCCCTCGCCCTTTAGTTCCTGAAGAACTCTGTAAATATGGCAATAAAATTGAAAAAGTTTTGACCATTCGTCCTGGAATTACAGGATTGTGGCAAGTTTCAGGCCGTAATGACATTCCCTATCCTCAGCGTGTCCAAATTGATGTTTATTATGTCAATTGTCGCAACTTGCTGATGGATATTTGGATTATGTTTAAAACTATCGGAGTGGTTGTTTTCCCCAAAAATAACGGTGCTTATTGATAGTTGGTTTAATTAACCCCATTTTGAACCTATTCTTTGGTTTTTGCTCAACAAGCTTCCCAGATCATTCGTGATTTAGGGAAGCTTTAATTTTCTCAAGACCTTGTTATCATGGCATAAAGTATGTTATCAAGTTTCAAGTTGACTTTAAAAATTAATTAATCTTTTTAAGGATAGGATAATTTGGCAATGACCCAACCTAAACGCGCTCTTATCACTGGTATTACTGGACAAGATGGTTCTTATCTCAGTGAATTTTTATTAGAGAAGGGTTATGAAGTTCACGGAATCATCCGTCGAACCTCAACTTTTAATACTGATCGTATTGATCATATGTATGTTGATCCTCATCAAACCAGCGCAAAATTATTTCTTCACTACGGTGACTTAACTGATGGAACAACCCTAAGACGGATTTTAGAAGAAGTTAAACCTGTTGAGATTTACAATTTAGGTGCCCAATCTCATGTGCGGGTTAGTTTTGATTCTCCTGAATATACAGTAGATTCAGTGGGAATGGGAACCTTACGGTTGTTAGAAGCCATCAGAGATTATCAACAGCGTACAGGGATTGAAGTTCGTTTCTATCAAGCGGGATCGTCAGAAATGTACGGTAAAGTACAGGATGTTCCCCAAAAAGAAACCACTCCGTTTTATCCCCGTAGTCCCTACGCTTGCGCTAAGGTTTACGCTCATTGGCAGACAGTGAATTATCGTGAATCTTATGATTTATTTGCCTGCAATGGAATTCTATTTAACCACGAGTCCCCTCGTCGTGGGGAAACTTTTGTAACTCGTAAAATTACCAGAGCGATCGCCCGTATTTTTGCTGGAAATCAGAAAAAGTTATATTTAGGAAATCTTGATTCTAAACGGGATTGGGGTTACGCAAAAGATTATGTCAGAGCAATGTGGTTAATGTTACAGCAAGATACCCCTGATGATTACGTGGTGGCGACTGGAGAAACTCACTCCGTGCGAGAATTCCTGAAAATCGCTTTTAATTACGTTAACCTCAATTGGGAAGAATACGTTGACTTTGATAAGCGTTATTTGCGTCCTGCTGAGGTCGATTTATTGATCGGTGATCCAGCTAAGACGAAAGCTAAACTAGCATGGGAACCCTCTGTGACCTTTGAGGAGTTAGTGCATTTGATGGTAGAAGCTGATTTAGCTGCCTTGGGACTGAGTTCTCCTAATAAAACATCGGACGAAAAAACACTCCTCTCTCAAGACAATGCTTATGTCCGTCAACCCATGATCGTTATGGTGGACTAAAGTTGAAAAAACAATTGCTTAATAATCAGTAATTAGCGGTAATTCTATCCCTAAGTGCTGATTATTATAACTATTAACGGAACTAAGGGATTTAGGGAGTAATAACGATGCTGGACTTAAATAATAAACGAATTTTAGTGACGGGAGGGGCTGGATTTCTGGGAAAACAAGTTGTTGATCAGCTAGTAAAATCTGGCGCACAACTTGAAAAGATTTCCATTCCTCGCTCCCGTGAATGCGATCTACGGAAACTTGATCATTGTCAGCAGGCAGTCGATCAGCAAGATATTGTTATCCATTTAGCCGCTCATGTAGGGGGAATTGGGCTAAATCGAGAAAAACCAGCCGAGTTATTTTACGATAACTTAATGATGGGAGTGCAACTGATTCATGCAGCCTATGAAGTCGGTGTCGAAAAATTTGTCTGTGTTGGCACAATTTGCGCCTATCCCAAATTTACCCCAGTTCCATTCCAAGAAGATGATCTTTGGAATGGTTATCCTGAAGAAACAAATGCCCCTTATGGTGTGGCTAAAAAAGCTTTATTGGTTCAATTGCAATCTTATCGTCAACAATATGGCTTCAATGGAATTTATTTATTGCCAGTAAATTTATATGGGCCAGAAGATAATTTTAATCCTAATAGTTCTCATGTTATTCCGGCTTTAATTCATAAAGTTTATGAAGCACAAAAACAAGGGCAACAAAAGCTTTTTGTTTGGGGTGATGGTTCCCCAACCAGGGAATTTTTGTATTCTACCGATGCTGCGCGGGGTATTGTGATGGCAACTCAATCCTATAGCGATCCTGATCCGGTTAATTTAGGAACTAATTACGAAATTTCTATTCGAGATTTAGTCGAGTTAATTTGTGAATTAATGGAGTTTCAAGGAGAGATTGTCTGGGAAGCAGATAAACCCAATGGACAACCTCGTCGTTGTTTAGATACCC
>JBCDDV010000003.1:0-18501 GCA_039180145.1 Cyanobacteria bacterium P01_G01_bin.49
AATAAGCCTGATAGTTTATTGAGAAAGCTACTGGTAGAACTCGCCAGAGTAGAAGTAATTACCGTATTAAATCCGGCTGAGACGTAACGAGCATATTTGTCTTGCCATTGCCACCGCGATCGCAGTTCAATATTCTGGGCTTTCACGGTTTGAATGCCTGACATTACCTCGACTAGGTAAGATTGAGTTTGGGCATTCTTTTCAGCTTTCGTTCGTAATTGACGGCGAATGGTGGGCGAAAAGAACAAAGTCATGGCCACAAAAATTGGCACAATTCCCAAAGCAACTAAAGTCAAAATTGGGCTATAAACGACCATCACTGCAATATAGACCACCGAAAATACCGAATCTAACACCACTGTTAGGGCAGTTCCTGTCAGAAATTTACGAATATTTTCGAGTTCATTGACACGGGTAGAAATTTCTCCAACTGGTCGTCTCTCAAAATATCGTAGGGGTAATCTGAGTAGGTGATCAATAATTTCTGATCCCAAACTCATATCAATGCGGTTAGTGGTATCGACAAATAAATAGGTTCTTAGGGTGGTCAAAACCGCTTCAAAAATGGCAATTATCAGTAAAAATAAGCCTAAAACTTGTAAAGTATCCGCGCTATTTTGCACAATTACTTTATCGATAATGACTTGAATCATCAACGGGTTAGCTAACCCAAATAACTGAACAAAGAAAGAAGCAATAAAAACTTCTATTAACACCCTGCGATATTTTTTGAGGGCAGGAATAAACCAACGTAAGCCAAACCGTTCTTGGGGGGTTTCTTTGGTAGGTTGTAGTAATAATACTTCTCCACTTTCTCCCCAAGTATCCAAAAAGTCACGAGGACGGCGACGAACGATGCCGATTTCTGGCACTGCTAAAACTAACTCTTTGTCGCTTACTTCATACAAAATGGCTAAGCTATCTTGCCAGATAACTAAAGCAGGGACTTTTAATTGAGTGAAAGAGGAAGCCGGAATCTTAATCAATTGGGCATTGAGTCCCATCAATTCAGTAATAGCACCACAGAGGGGTAAAGATAAATTACCAGTACGTTGTAATTGTTCAGACAAAATGCGCCGAATCACATCTCGACGATAGGGCATGCCAAAATATTGACTCAGCATTTGGAAACAAGCTGAACCAACCCCTAACGGTGTTTTTCCTTTAATGAAGGGGTAACTTTTGCGTCGTCCTTGTTCTTGAGACTCCTTAGGAAGGGGTCGCATCCCTACCAGTTGGGCATCGGCATAGGGAATTTCTTCATCGGGAACTGTTGTCGCCACTAGGGTTGACATTGATTCAGTTGATGAATCTGTTGGTTGTGGTTCAGACGAATGATTACTCGAAAGGGGATTGATGATTCGGGGAGGAAACCCGATTAGACGTGCTGGTTCCGTTCCAGGGATTTTCAACTCTGTGGCGTTCTCAGTGAGACTTAAACGACTGCCCACGGGAAAGTTTTCAATATTCCCTCCTCCGCTCACCAGCCAAATAGTTCGGTCATCTTGTATGGCAAGCCTCTCTTCAGATGAGAGTTGTCCTGGCTGAAGATAGTGAACTTGGGCATCTTCTAAGACTTCTTGAGCCAAATTTTTAAGATTGTCTTCGCCTTGGGGCTGTTGTGCTAGATAAGTCCCTAATAGATCAAACGCTTCAATAATGCTGCATTGTTTTTGAAACCATGCTTTTAGGAAAGGATGCTGTTGCAATAATCCCCAAAATTCATCTTGATTAATTGATAAACCCACCGCTTCATCAGAGGCAATTACAGTTTCGCAGGGAATGCCTCTGACTAAATTTACCCAACCAATAATTGCCCCTGGTTTGAGCAATTGTAAGGTACTCGGCATCTGAGTTCGCGGATCATAGCCTAATAATCTTGCTTGTCCTTTGAGGATGATAGTTAGATAGGGAGAAACCTTCCCCCTCATTATGACAACTTGACCCATACGATAACGCCAAGGTTGTAGCTTATCGGCCAAGCTGTCAATCACTGACTCAGGGAGTTGGTCAAAAGGGGCGAGATGGCTGAGAAATTGTTGGATATCGGTGGTTGTATAAGTCATGATAAGCTCGGAGGTTTAGGAGTTCCTTTCGTGTCGTTCGCTTTGCGAGTGCAGCAGCAATGCACAAAAGTTAAATCAGCTATCAGTTATCGCCTCATCAGTTCAATTTATACCAGGATTTGGTTGCTATGGCCTGAGTATTTATGACGAAACGTTCCTCACACTTCCCTCTTCTTGGGTTAATCCAGGGACATGATCCTAATTATTGTTAATTTTCTTCTGAATCGACAGATTCTTCTACCGGGGAGAAAGAAACATTTTGTTGAAATTGAGTTAATAACCATCCTTGAAACAGTTCGTTGATCAGTCGTTGTCTTGTAGGGTCGTCTAGTTGGGCTGACATATACTTTTCTAGGCGGAGAATGATCCACCAATCTCCTACTGGTGTTGGTGGCGATAATTGTCCTGGCCGACTAGTTGATAAAATATGGGAAATTTTGGGGTGAGGAACGTTGAGTTCAACGGGGCCAATTAATCCCCCAGTTTGCGCTTCTGATCCTTGAGAATATTGTTTAGCTAATTGAGGAAATGTACTTTCTTCTTCTTGGATACGAAAGTATAGTTCTTGGGCTACCCCTGCATCTTTGGTGCGAATTAAGGAATAAAGCACCTTATCTAATTTGCCTTTGCATTTAAAAAAGTAGGGTTCTAGTTGTTCTCCCCAAGTCAGTTGTTTAAATTTTTCAATTTTTAAGTCTCTGACAGTCAGCCATTCTAGCTGTTGAGAAGTCATCCCGTAATGGTTTAGCCAAGCTTTCAGTTGCTCTTCATCGGTAATTTGATTTTTTTGAAAGAATTGTTGCTTTGCTTGGGTCGTTTCCTCTGAGGTGCAGGTTATTGTTGCGATCGCTTGGTCAATCACAATTTCCTTGGCTAACTGAGGTAATAGTCGATACTGAGCCAATGAAGGATATAAATCCTGATCTGAGAGGTTTTGATCGCCGATTTTCAAGACAATGCTCATGCTTCTTGTTCTCCGGTGGAGGACACTCTTGCTATTCTTTATTGAGAAAATTAGTCAACAGATAGGTTGACTACCAGGGGTTATTGTTTGAATCAATCCCCCATTGCTTTACTTCAAAACAATAGGATTTTAACCCCCAGTCAATTTTAGACGAAAATCATCCCCCTGCAATAGCAAAACAGAAGGAGCAACCTGCTACTATAGATAATGATCTTAGATTGCAAAAACCTTTAATTTAAAGCCTTTTAAGGGTTGACAAATAACTATGAAGTCTGCAAAATTGTTGCCCCAACTGGGGAGTCATTTGATGGCACTGATACTTGGTGTCGTCCTCTGTTTTGGTGGCTTTCACGTTTTATCTTCTCAAGCTAATCCTTTGCAACAATCCTCATTAGCAAACCCTGGGGTGGAATTAGCGCAAGTTCCTGTAGAAATCGGGCCAGAAAGTTTTGTTTCAGCAGCAGTTTCTCGCACTGGCCCGGCAGTTGTGCGACTTGATACGGAAACAGTTGTCACACGGCAAATTAATCCCTTATTTAATGACCCTTTTTTCCGCGACTTTTTTGGTCAACAGTTTCGATCTGGTACTCCTCCCCAAGAGCAACGTATTACAGGTCAAGGATCGGGGTTTATAATTGATGGTAGTGGCGTTATCCTTACCAATGCCCACGTGGTCAACAATGCTGATAAAGTTACAGTTACCCTCAGAGATGGCCGTACTTTCAATGGAGAAGTTAAAGGGACTGATGAGATCACAGATTTGGCAGTGGTGATAATTAATCCGAAAGGGGATAAATTGCCCGTTGCTCCTTTAGGAAATTCTACTAGCTTGAAAGTGGGAGATTGGGCGATCGCTGTTGGTAATCCGGTGGGGTTAGATAATACGGTCACATTAGGCATTATTAGTACCATTGGTCGCTCTGCGGCTAAGGCCGGAATTCCTGATAAACGCCTCGATTTCATTCAAACGGATGCAGCGATCAATCCTGGAAATTCTGGTGGCCCCTTATTAAATGCTAAGGGAGAGGTAATTGGCATTAATACGGCAATTCGGGCTGATGCCATGGGAATTGGCTTTGCGATTCCGATTAATAAGGCAAAACAACTGGAAAACGCCTTAGCATCAGGACAAAAAGTTCCCCATCCCTACATTGGGGTACAAATGATTAATATTACCCCTGAATTGGCCAAGGAAAATAATCAAAATCCTAACTCTCCTATGAGAGTAGCTGAAATTGAGGGAATTTTAGTCGTACAGGTAGTTCCTAATAGTCCCGCAGATAAAGCAAGATTACGTCGTGGTGATGTGATTGTCGCTGTTGATGATAAACCCGTGAAAGATGGGGCAGAGTTACAAACGATTGTGGATAATGCAGGTGTTAATCAGAATTTACGGTTAAAACTCTATCGCGGTAATCGTATGCTAGAGGTGACGGTGACAACAGTACAACTTGAAGGCACTACTTAGATAAGATATTTAGCCATCAAATTTTAGGGTTGGGTTTCGTTCTTCTACCCAACCTAAATCTAATTTTGAGAAAGTTTCTGGGTTAATTTTTTCCAAATTTTCCTGAACAATAATTGACTCATTTTTAACTGAGATAAATCTTGAATATCGCCTGGATATTGAAATTTATAATCAAAAAATAAATTCACTTCTCTTAAAATTATTTCTAATCGCTTAATGATATTTTCATCACGATATTCAGCTACACTCTGTTCTGACACCCTTAATTTATCTATAGAATGAACGACTTGCAAAATACGTTTAACATCATATTGAGTTGAATAACCCGCAATTTTATAACAGTTAAAGCCTGGATCTAAATAATCAGCAAGTCCTCCATTGACACTCGAAAAGACTTGACAACCACAGGCCAATGCTTCCATTGGTTGTAGTCCAAACCCTTCCGTTACTCGTTGTTGCACCCAATATTCAGCCGAGTCATAAAGATAAACGTTTGCTCGATTAAATAGTTTAGCTAAATCATCAACAAAGGAATTAATTACCAGAACATTGCATTGTGTTTGTAGGGCAGGAATTAACTGTTTTAATAAATAGTCAGAAGATTTTCTTGCTTGTACTAAAACGTCAATATCTCGTTCTACATAGAGATTAACAAACTCGTTAGAAATTTGATTGGGCAAGTAATAAATCAAGGCATTCGGTGATCTTTGACCCCAATAACCCATCGTATTACGACTAACGGTTATAATCGGCACACTTGCAGGTAATTTAAAGCCATAACCAGCACTATGAGCATGATAAATAACCTGGTGAGATTGCAACTTTTTGGCCAGTTTGGGAACATCAAATCCCCAACTAATCACAAAAATAATATTATCTAAATCTTGTTGTTTAAGGACATCATCTAAAAAAAGGTTATGATCTTCTCGTTGACGATAGGTAACAATTTCTGAGGCACAAACTTGCTTAGCTAACTTAAAGGTTTTTAACTCTGCAAATAGTCCACCGCAAGCAAACTTTTTTCCCGTTCCTGGCACTAAAAAATAGAGCTTTCTCATCAGAAATGTGCGTTTGGAGACTCCTAGCTTCAGATATGGAGAGGAAAAACGCACCAACAATAAAACGGAACGTAGTGACTCCACATAGTAGATAACTAGGCTTTACAAGATAGTCAATTCGCTGTAATATAAAATTACTAGCGAAAACAATAACCATGTACGCCACTCAAAAGAACCAACTCAGAAGACTTAGCCATCAGGAATTTTATGCCCTGTCTGCTTTGTGTCGTCTGAGCAAGAATCTTTTCAATGTGGCATTGTACGAATCTAGGCAGTATTTCTTTAATGAAAGAAAACGCCTGAGCTATGAATCTAACTACCATATTTGCAAGTCGAACGAGAATTATAGGTTGCTTAATACCGATGTCGCTCAACAAACAATGAAGGTAGTGGATAGGAGCACGAGATCCTTTCTGGGACTGCTTAAGGCAATATCTATTGGACGCTGTGAGCAGAAGCCACAATTGCCTAGATATTTGCCAAAAGAGGGGTATTTTCCTTTGATCATTCCGCGAATTAGACTCAAAGATGGGTGCTTTGCTGTACCCATGTCTCGCGAATTCAAAAAGGAACATGGCGAAGTAAAAATACAGCTTCCCGAAAGACTGAAGGATAAGAAGATTAAGGAGGTACGAATACATCCAAAATACTCGGCTCGATGGTTTGAAATTGAGTACATTTATGAAGACGAGAAAGTAAAAACATCTGTCGATCCTAATAAAGCGATTGCTTTGGATTTGGGAGTTGATAACTTGTGTGCTTGTATTGATACTGATGGGCATCAATTTTTGATTGATGGGAAACGACTTAAAAGCATTAATCAGTGGTACAACAAACGCAATGCTCAACTTCAGTCTAAGAAGGATAAACAAGGTATAAAGTCTTTTACCAATAAACAAGCAAGACTCTACCAATGGCGTAATGACTGCGTTAGAGACTATTTGAATAAAGCAGCAAGAATAATAATTGACCATTGTTTGAACTATCAAATAGGTAAGCTGATAGTTGGCTATAACCCAGGTATCAAACAAAAGATGAATATCGGAAGGTCTAATAATCAGAACTTTGTTCAAATACCTTTTTGGCAGTTGAGAAGAAAACTTCAAGCTCTTTGTTCTAGGTACGGAATTGAGTATTTTGAACAAGAAGAGAGTTATACTAGCCGAGCTAGTTTTTACGACCAAGATGAAATTCCTATATACAATGCCCACGATTCCACCAAGTACAAATTCTCTGGCAGAAGAGTAAAACGTGGATTGTATAGAACAAAGGATAAACATTACTGTTCGAGCGATATAAATGGTAGTGCTAATATTTTGGCTAAATGTATACACAGACTGGATTACCAGCGAGTGAGTAGCGGGTTTTTGGCGAACCCTCTAAGATTAACTATCTCTTAGGAATCCCCTGCGTGAACGCATGGGGAGCGTCAAAAAGTTTAATCATTGATCTATGCAGGCGTTTTCTTATCATTTTGAAACCGCTTTAACATGGCTTCGCGTCCTCGTTCAGCTAAGGTATCATCGAGAGGGGTTAAGGTGATTTCCGTTTGATATTTTTCTTGCAAGGCTATTTTAATTAACCAATCAGCTAAAAAGGGATTTTTGGGTAACAAAGGGCCATGGGAATAGGTTGCGATCGCATGACGATAAAAAGCCCCTTCATATCCATCTTCTCCATTATTACCGTAACCTTTGCTCACTTTTCCTAACGGTTGTACGTCCCCTAAATAAGTCCGTCCTCCATGATTTTCAAAACCGATAATCACCGGAGGTTCCCCTAACATTTTTGTTAACTCTGCTGCCAATGGAGAAGCAGTAATCTCAAACACCACATTTCCAATACAACGAGGGACATTGGGCCCAGGATGTTTGCTGACCATATCTAATAATCCTAACCCCTCAATTCGTTGCCCGAAAGCTGGTTCATAGTAATGACCCAACAATTGAGGAGAACCACAAGTAAAGACTCCTGGGGTTCCTTGGTCTAATTTTGTTCGTAAAGCCTCCGCTTTTGACCCTTTCAAGTCCCGCATTACCAATTCCTGTTGACGATCTTGGGCCCCACCTCCCACAATTAAATCCACCTCAGCTAAGCGAGAGACATCTGCTTGTTGATCCAACGGCAAAATCGTGACTGAAATGCCTCGCCATTGACTACGTCGTTGTAAACAGATTACATTACCGCGATCGCCATAGGTACTCATCAGATTAGGATATAGCCAACCAATTACTAATGTTTGGGACATAAACTTTTTTATCGTGCAGTTGCTGATTGAAATAATAATAAACTACCAGCCCCTAATCCCAGAATATTAGGCAACCAAGCTCCTAAAATCGGGGTTAAAATTCCCCAAATTCCCAGAGAAGTAGAAAGAAATGCCAACAGATAGTAACCAAAAATTAAGCCAACGCAAATCCCGAAACTGGTGGCTTTATTGGTGTTTTGGGGTCTTAAGCCAATTGCCCCTCCTACCAAGCCAAAGATTAGGCAAACAAAGGGCAAAGCGTATTTTTCTTGCAGACGAACTTTCACCTTTCTGACGCGCTTTTCATCCCCACTCAATTCCATCGCTTTGAGATATTCTTTGGTTTCACGGATGGTCATTTCCGTAAAATTCTGGCGGCGGTTGGCTAAATCTAAGGGGGCGCGGGGTAAGGCTAATTGTTGATGTTGAAAACGGACAATATTACGATAGGAACCATCAGGAGCGATCAAGTATATTGTCCCATTAAAAAAGTCCCAGGTGTTACTGGAAATGTTCCAAGTGGCTGATTGAGCAGTGACAATTTGGTTAACGCCTTCTTGGGTTCGATCCAAAATTGTCAGTCCTTGCATATTTTTGCCGTTGTATTCTTCTGCATAAAACAACCGCGTTAAAATCGAGGCTTGTTCCCCATCCTCATCTGAAACCACTTTGTATTCAGGATAGACAATATTACGTTCTTTAAAATCAGGACGTTCTTGATTAACTGCTTTTTCTAAGGTCACCGCCGCCTCGTGGGTAGCTGCCGGGGCAATCCAATCATTAACAATAAAAGCACATCCTGTGACCACTAAACCAAATAAAAGCACGGGAATAATTAAGCGATAAATACTAACCCCAATACTTCGTAGGGCAATAATTTCACTATCACTTGATAGACGACTGTAGGCCATTAATGAGGCTAATAACATAGCCATCGGAAAGGCAAGACTGACAAAACCTGGCATCTTTAAGACTAAAACTTTTAGGGCCACTGACAGCAAAAGACCTGATTCTGTGACCCGACGCACTAAGTCAAATAACGTCCCGATAGAAAGGCCTAAGGAAGTAAAAATCCCCATGCCAAAGAGGAAAGGTAAAAGGAGTTCTATAAATAAGTAACGATCCATGATCGAAAGACCAAAGATCCGAGTTTGTTGTATTTTAACTGGTTTTGCTTGACCAATATCCATAATGTGTGATTTAGAGTTGGAAAGTTTCCCCTAAATAATACTTGCGGGCTAGGGAATTGTTATAAAGTTCTTCTGCGCTGCCAGACGCTAAAATTTGACCATCGTGCATGATATAAGCTCGGTTGGTAATGGCAAGGGTCTCTCGAACATTGTGGTCGGTGATCAAGATTCCTATTTGGCGATCGCGTAATTGGGCGATCATGGTTTGAATATCGTTAATTCCTTTGGGGTCAACCCCAGCAAAGGGTTCGTCTAAGAGCAAGAATTCTGGCCCATTTAGTCCCACCGCCAATGCTCTAGCCAGTTCTGTCCGTCGCTTTTCTCCCCCTGAGATATATTGTCCTTTGAGATGAGCGATCCTGTTTAATTGAAATTCACTCATTAGTTCATGAAGACGGTGGGCCCTCTGTCGAAAGGGAAACCCACTTTGCTCTAAGGCAAGTTGAATATTGTCCTGGACACTTAAATGACGGAAAATACTATATTGCTGTGTCATATAACCCACGCCGAGACGGGCCCGCTTATTTAGGGGTAAGCTAGTGACTTCTTGTTGTTTTAACCAAACTTTCCCGTTATTCGGTTTAATCAAGCCAGTAGCAATATAAAAGGTCGTTGTTTTACCGGCCCCATTGGGGCCTAATAGTCCCACAATTTCCCCAGGGGCAACTTTTAAATTGACTCGGTTGACAACTTGCCGTTTTCCATAGGTTTTATGAATGTTTTCTAAAATGAGTGTCATTGCATTTAGCATTTATCATTTAGCATTTGTCATTAAGATAAGGAAGTAGGAACCTGAGACCTCTCTCAAATCGCGTTTTTCCTTTAAAGTAGAGGCGTGAAACTTAAATGTTCATTGTTCAATGATTGGTCATGTTTTTACTTAAAAGTCAGGGGTGGGAAGGGTATTATCTAAGGGAGGAGCAGGAGACACAGGAGCAGGGGCAGCAGGAGTATCTTCAGCCTCTGTGACTAAATAAATCGATTCTACCTGTTGGGTTGTTTCTGGGGTAGCAATAAAGCGACCTTCATCAATTAGATAGGTCATGGTTTCGGCCCGCATACTGTTGCCTTCTTGCAAGACATAAACATTGCCAGTAAGCACTAGACGGCGTTCCCGACTAAAATATTGAGCCTGGGCTGAAGTTCCTTGAATGTCACGAGCAGGATAGAAAATTTGCACGTTTCCTCTAGCAGTGACAACCCCAGTTTCTGAGTTTGCTTCTTGGATATCTGAACGCACAGTCAGGGGACTATTGGGGGGTGGGGGTTGAGTTTGGGCCTGGGCAGTGTTGGGAACACCTTTTAGGGTGGTCATGCTAATGATGACGGCAAGGGTACAGCCAACTGTTCCTAATGTGTTTTTAATGACTGATCTGGAAAACGATAACATAATTAATGGTTCAGGGTCGATTCAAGTTTATTCTAATGTGTAGTTTACCCAATCGGTTCGCAACAGTTTTCGGTTGAGTCGATTAATATTTTAGTTGAGTTGGCGTGGCGGTTGTGGGAAGGGTGGACACTTTGATCAAATAAATAGTCTAAAAACCTCTTGTAGGTGATGGCAAGCCTTCATTAAACATTGAACATTAAACATAAATGATCAATGGTAAATGAAATGACCTACAAGCATCAATTTTTGACAGCTTCAAGAATTCGGGAGTAATAGAAACGAGTGCTAGTCATGTCTTTGCGTTGAATTGTGAAGCCATTATTTTCCAAGATTTCAATAATCTCTTTTTCTTTGTGTTGATAGGCGCGAGTTGTTTTGCTAGGACCAGGAAAAAATTCACCCACTTTTTTTAGAAGAGTTAAGCAAAGGGTTTTCGGGGCAAAACTAAGAATTAAACGAGAGTTAGCCAAGGAAGCTAAATGACCAATCATTTTTGCTGCATCTTCCGTTGGATAGTGAATTAAAACATCTAAACAAATGACTGTGTGATAATTTCCAGTTAACCCTTCTAAATCTTGTGTGGCAAAGGTGATATTTTCCGAATTTTCTAGACTATTTTTCGCTCTTGCTTCTGCCTCTTTTACCATCTTTTCAGAAATATCACTGGCAAAGACTTTGGCCCCTAATTTTACTAGGGGAATGCTCAAACTTCCGACACCACAACCTGCATCACAAATAGATAAATTTACGAGATTTTCATCAGCTTTTAACCAGTCAATTACTGTATCTATCGTTTTCTGATGACCAAGGCGAATATCTTTTTGAACTTTGTTAACTTCCCCGTTACCATAAATATTCCGCCAACGCTCAAATCCGGTGGCATTAAAATAGTTTTTAACAATGGTTTTATCATCGGTTGTCGTAGTGTTCATAAAGGTAGGGGTTTTTTAATTTGATGGAGAATAATTTTTTATTGTATCGTTCATTAACCTATTTTTGATCGAAAAATCTTTATCTCAGAGAAATATCGACCCATTGCGATACTTTGATTTATCACTAACTTCTTTTTGTGATTTGATTATTTTACTTTTTATTCCCTTGTTCTTGATCTCTCACATTAAGCCTATTCTTGCTAAGAATTTAAGCTAATTAATTTTGAGAGAGCTTTTTAATTGTGATTTTAGCAGTAATTACCGAATCTTACGATTTTGTGTCGTTCGTGTTATTTTAGATCGAAAAAATATATTGAGAATTGTAAGGATCTTTATGGCAGATCAACTGATACGAGCAACAGCAGCAGAGGGAGGCATTAGGGCAGTCGGCATCATTTCCACTCGACTCACAGAAGAAGCAAGACAGCGTCATCAACTTTCTTATGTGGCAACGGCAGCCTTAGGACGCTCAATGACGGCTGGTTTATTGCTGGCCTCTAACATGAAACGGGAAGGCTCCCGTGTCAACCTTCGTATCAAAGGAGATGGCCCCTTAGGAGGGTTATTAGTAGATGCGGGTCTAGATGGGACAGTGCGGGGTTATGTATCTCATCCGCATGTGGAATTACCCCCTAATCCTATCGGCAAATTAGATGTAGGAGGGGCTGTCGGTCATAATGGGTTTCTCTATGTGGTGCGAGATATTGGTTATGGTTATCCTTATTCGAGTACCGTAGAATTAGTATCTGGAGAAATTGGAGACGATGTGACTCATTATTTGGTAGCGTCTGAACAAACACCTTCTGCATTGTTATTAGGGGTATTTGTTGGGGCAAAAGGGGTAACAGCGGCCGGAGGATTACTGTTACAAGTTATGCCAAAAGCAGCCAGAGACGAGCAGTTAGTCTCAACCTTGGAGTCTCGTGTCGGTAAGCTTTCTGGATTTACCCCCCTGTTAAGAGAAGGAAAAACGTTACCAGAGATTCTTGAGCAATTATTAGGGGATTTAGGATTAGTTATTTTTCCTGACGTTCAAATGTTGCGTTTTGACTGTCGTTGTTCATTTAATCGAGTTTTAGGAGCTTTGAAATTGTTAGGAGAAGCAGAATTACAAGACATGATTGAAAAGGATGATGGAGCAGAGGCAACTTGCGAGTTTTGTGGGAAAGTTTATCAAGCAAGTAGTAACCATTTAGCTCAATTAATTGAAGATTTAAGAACTGAATCTGTTTAAATCAACCAAGGGTAATCTTTACCCTATTAAGACTTAGAGATACGTGGTAGATGCGCGACGATGAAGAGGGTTTTACTTACGGGAATGTCTGGAATAGGGAAGTCGAATGTTATTGCGGAACTTCGTAAGCGTGGCTATAAAGCGATCAATATGGAGAAACTAATTTAATTTTTTGTTATCCAACTATTTCAGAGACACATTTTTTAACCAAAAATATCCTTAATTGTCAAAGTAATTTCAGCATAAGCCAAAGGAGAAATAGACTGAACACTTTTATTTTGATCAAGATATGTTTGTGCTTTTGGTTGACAATACACTTCAAGGGTTTTGTTATTCACATTAACTATCCAGACTTCAGATATTTGGCTCTCTGCATAAAGGGGCAATTTAATCTCTTGATCATATTTTATCGTGCTATCAGAAACTTCAATTAATAAATCAATGTCTGTAGGTTGAGGAATTTTGTTTTCATAAAAATCAGAACGATATTTTAGTAAAACGATGTCAGGTTGAGGTTCTGAATAATTGTCTAGCCGAATAGAGTTTTGTACGCTAACAATCCCTTTATTACCAAGTAAACGGGGAAATAGGTTTGCTAAACGGTTAACACAAGCAGCGTGTTTAGTCCCAATCGGTGACATGGCAATAATTTCTCCTCGAATTAATTCAACTCGATCTTCTGGGGTTAGAATACCTATTTCTGCCATTTTATAATATTCATCAACATTGAATTTTCGGGTAATTAATTGCATACAAATAACTCCTGACTGTATTAATTATTAATCTAAAGTTTGCCAAATTTTTTGTAAAAGGTCATCTAACCCAGTTCTTGTCACAGCAGAAATCGTAAAAATCGGACAATCACTTAAAGTTCGTAATTTTTCGACCATTAATTCAATGGTTTCTTGATCAACAGCATCTATTTTATTAAACGCCAGAATTTGGGGGCGATCGCTTAATCCTCTGCCATAAGCGACTAATTCTTGTTGAATCACTTGATAATCTTGAATAGGATCAGTCGCCGTAATATCCATTAAATGTAATAATAAACGAGTTCGTTCGATGTGTCGTAAAAATTCAAACCCTAGTCCTACTCCCTCATGAGCCCCTTCAATTAACCCAGGAATATCAGCAAAAACTGTCCCATCTCCCGTAGGTTTACGAACAACCCCCAAATTAGGAATAAGAGTCGTAAAAGGATAGTCGGCAATTTTGGGACGGGCCGCAGAAAGGGCAGAAATTAAGGTCGATTTTCCTGCATTGGGTAGGCCAATAATCCCAACTTCTGCTAACAATTTTAACTCTAAACGTAAGTGTTTATGTTCCCCTTCTAACCCCGGTAAAGCGTATTCTGGGGCGCGATTTTTGTTACTTAAAAAGTGTGCATTTCCTAAGCCACCTTTTCCCCCTTGAGCAACACAAAGGGTTTGCCCATTTTCCACTAAATCTCCAACAATTTCCTCAATTTCGGCATCATAAACCATTGTGCCACAAGGAACTTCAACGATTAAATCCTTTCCGGTGGCCCCTGTACAATTACTTGGGCCGCCTCGTTTCCCGTTATCTGCTTTAAAATGACGAGCATAACGAAAATCTAAGAGGGTTTGTAGGTTCTCAGCCGCTTTTAAAATAACCGAACCACCCCATCCCCCATTTCCCCCCGCAGGCCCCCCCGCAGGGACATATTTTTCCCGACGGAAAGCCACAATACCATCCCCTCCTTTACCTCCTTCAACTTCAATTTCAGCGCGATCAATAAACTGCATTTTATTTCTTCTAACGTTTCAATGGGCATAACAATATAGTAGGGGTTGATTGTTGATTGTTCATTGGAATGCTTGATCAACTATTAACTCAACACCTGTTAATAAATTCCCTCTCAATACTACTCGGTTAAGAATTTTCGCTTTTTAGTGAGGCAAGCAGACGGAGAAGAAAGATCTTTGCTGAGGAGAGGGTTTTTCCTTTTTCTCCCCCGCAGTCTTCACAACTGTTTTCATTCAATGACACTTAAACAATAGTTCTGGTAAGGGGGAAACTGGCGATCGCATAGTAATGTTCAACAGCTTTGACAGAAAGACTTGATCTGTTTTTTGAAAGCAAAAAAAACTAGAGATACTGACAACAAACAAACTCCCGTCAAGCTATAGGTTTTACCTAAACCGACCATATTAGTAATTGGTTGAGAAACAATCGGCGATAAAAACTGACCTAAAAAAAAGAAAGTCGTCAAACCGCCTAAAGCCCTACCTCGCATAACATCAGGAATAATACTAGATAGCCAAACATTCAGATTGGGCATTAATAAGCCAAAACCCAAACCACTAATAATCAAACCCAATAAAACGATCTTGTAGCCGTCAGCTATACCAATAATTAAATAGCCTACTGCTGCAACAGCAAAAGCAGTTACCACAATGCTAACAAAACCTAGACGTTCTTTAACAAATCCATATCTTAAAGAGGCGATCGCACTCGCTAAAGTAGAGGCAGCGATCGCCAAACCACTAGCAGTAGCACTAGAATTACTGAGCGTTTGAAGATAGAAAGGTAGTTGTACAGGAATTAAATAAAATGCCAGCATATAAAACAGAGCTATGCTATAAATCATTGTCAACACGACTATGGGCATATTAGGCTGAGTTAGTGAGGATGGTGAATCTAACGAATTTTTGACTGGGTTACTAATGTCGCGTTTTGGTTCATACAAAGTTAGAGCGATCGCAATTAAAATTACCCAAGCTGAAAGGTAAATTAGAAAAGGAAAACGCCAACTCAGATCGGCAATATAACCACCGACAGACAAGAAAATTACACCACCCAACCCCATGAAAGCAGCTTGCAAACCCATAAAGTTAGCTCGCTTTTGTCCTGTATAGTAATCAGCAATTAAGGTTGTTACAGCAGTCATGATCCCAGCTACCGATAGTCCCAGTAAAGCACGACTGACCAAAATAGTTCCCAAAGAGTTTAAAATAAAACCCGAACTACCAGCAATACCATAAAGTAGTGACGAACTAATTAATAAAGGTTTGCGACCAATGCGGTCTACCAGTTGGCCAGAAAAAAGCCCACCAACAGCAATAAATAAAGCGGGAACTGTGAGAACCAATCTAACTAAATACTCAACATTTTCCGTATCGGTAAAATGCACTTGCATTGCTGGTAGTGAAGGGGCAATTGTTGCTCCTGACATTACGGTTAGGGTACTCGTTAGTAATAGAGTTACTTTAGTTGATAAAGCGTTAGAATTGGGTTTACTCATCGATGACTATCTAGAAATTTTCCCGTATCGGTAAAAGCGAAGTCTGTTTTTTTAAAATAAAGCTGTTTCTCAGGACTTTTTTTATGGTTGGATGAGATCAAATCTGCGTTGACCCGATATCATCCCATAAACACATTGATTCGTTTTTGCCTCATGGCACTTAAACAACTGTTCCGGTAAGGGGAGAACTGGCGATCGCATAATCTTTAACGGGGATACGTCCTCCCAAATAAGCTAACCGTCCTGCTTCTGTGGCCATTCCCATGGCTTTAGCCATCAAAATGGGATTTTTAGCTAAAGCGATCGCACTATTAATTAAGACTGCATCTGCCCCCATTTCCATTGATTGAGAGGCTTCGCTGGGAGTTCCGATCCCGGCATCAACCACCACAGGAATCTTGGCTTCTTCAATAATAATGGCAATATTAGCTTGGTTACGAATTCCTTGTCCTGAACCAATGGGAGATCCTAACGGCATCACAGTAGCACATCCTACTTCTTCTAATCGTTTGGCTAAGAGAGGATCAGCGTTGATATAAGGTAGGACGGCAAACCCTTCTTTAACTAACTTTTCGGCTGCTTCTAAGGTTCCAATGGGGTCAGGTAATAGATATTTCGCGTCGGGAATGACTTCTAATTTGACAAAGTTGTTATCTTCTTGTCCCAATAATTTGGCCATTTCCCGACCTAACCGAGCGACTCGTATCGCTTCTTCTGCGGTTTTGCAGCCAGCAGTATTGGGCAACATCCAAATTTTACCCCAATCTAAAGCGTCTGCTAACCCTTCGTGTCCAGGGGCATTAGTTTGTACTCGTCTGACTGCGACAGTCACAATTTGACAGCCACTTGCCACCACACTTTGCTGCATAATGGGAATGCTGGGATATTTACCAGTTCCTGTCATCAAACGTGAGTGAAACTTGCGTCCGGCAATAACTAATTCATCTGTTAGAGAAATATCAGAGGTTCTGGTACTGCCGTTAATAGACTGGGGAACAGGATAATGGGTAAGCTTGGTCATCGTTAAGGAAGGGGAAGAAGATTGAGTGTAGAAGCGATCGCCTTGAAACTTATCCAGAAGAGGATCGCTTTTTTGATTAATAATTAGATCTGCAATGAGAGAAGCGGTTACAGGAGCGAGTAAAATGCCGTTACGATAATGTCCTGTTGCTAAAATTAAGTTTTCGCAACCATATTTCCCTAGAATGGGTAATTCATCAGGGGTTCCTGGCCGATATCCCCACCAAAATTCTTCAATGGGCCAATTTGCTATCTTCGGATAAAGGCGAGTTGCTCGTTTGATTAGGGTTTCAATTCCTTGAGGTGTATTGTCAGGTGTCCATCCCACATCTTCAGAGGTTGCACCGATAATTAATCGTCCGTTGTATCGGGGGACTAAATAGGTTTGTGGCCCGTATAAAACTCGTTGTAGGTCGTAGGGTTCATTGGGTTGTTTGGGCATCCCAACGGCTAACATTTGTCCTTTGATGGGACGTACGGGTAAGGGTAAAAGTTGACTCGCCCAAGAACCACTAGCAATGACGTAGGTTTGTGCTTCTAATTCTCCTTGGGAGGTTAAAATACTGGTAACCTTGCCCTGTTTTTGCTGTAGCGTCTTAACCGTTACCCCATCTCGGATATCAATCCCTAATGCTTGGGCTGCTTGGCGTAATGCTTGAACTACTTGGCGATTATCGACTTGCCCGTCTTCAGGATACCACCATCCCCCCACGACATCATCTCCTAACCCTGGTTGGTAGAGACGAATAGCTGTTTTATCTAACCATTGAGCAGTGGAATTGTTGCGTACTTCAACTGTGGGTAAGTCATATACGGGGGCCAAGATTCCACAAGGATTATAACCGAGATCAAGTCCGGTGAGATCTTGTAGCTTGCGAACCCATTCAGGGTATAACCAGCGAGACTTTAAGCATAGATCTAACAGAGGGCCAGGGGGCAATTCTTCAGCATGAGGGGCTAACATTCCGGCTGCTGCGACAGAAGCTATTTGCCCGAAATTCCGGTTACAAACGGTGACAGATGCGCCTCGCAGTTTGAGATCTACTGCGATCGCCATTCCGATAATGCCACCGCCAATAATAATGATATCGTTTGTTGCGTTCATGGTTTTTTAGTATTTTCGCCCCACTCTTTTTACCTTAGCGTGTTTGGGATCTTGAATTAGACGCGATCGCAGATCTTTATTGGGAAATTTTCTTTAATACTCAAGATAATTTATATTTTATAGTAATCGATGTGACTAATAATTATGAAATCCGCTTATTGGAAAATTGAACAGTTACCTGGATTAAGTAAGACTGAACAAACCAAATTAAAAGCTTTGGGAATTGATAGTACCCAAACTTTACTTAATCATGGACAAAATCAAGCAGAAAAACAAGCTTTGTCTAATCAATTAAAATCCCCAGTGCAATTAATTCATAAATGGGTGGCGTTGGCTGATTTAGCGAGAGTTCCCAGCGTTGGATGTGATTATTGTGGACTAATTTTGCATTCAGGCATTATTTCAGTTAAACAGTTAAGAGAAACCTCAGTTGCTTTACTGCATCGACAAATTTTAAAACTGCAAGTTTCCACATTACAACGCAAAGATTTATGTCCGTCTCCTGATATTATTCAAACATGGATCAATGAAGCTAAGAAAATGTAATCGGATTAAACCAAA
>JBCDDV010000004.1:0-17627 GCA_039180145.1 Cyanobacteria bacterium P01_G01_bin.49
AAGGAGACAATTTATATGGACGTTATTGGGGCTGTTTTGAAGAATATAATTCTCTTCACTTTGAAGCTTGTTATTACCAACCCATTGAATGGGCAATCACAGAAGGCATTCAGATGTTTGATCCAGGAGCAGGGGGAAGACACAAAAGACGGCGCGGATTTGCTGCGTCTCCTAACTACAGTTTGCATCGATTTTATGATCGAAAAATGAGCCAAATTTTAAGAAGTTATATCGAAGAAATTAATAAGATGGAACAAGAAGAAATTGATGCCATTAATCAGGATTTACCTTTTAGTAAACGAGAAATTGACTTTGAGAATATTATTGAAAATTGATTTAGTTAAGGTTCAAAAAAAAATCACCAGCGATCAAACCACTGGTGACAAAATAATCACAGGTTATTGATTTTTACTCATCATCAGAATTGTTATCAGACTCTACATTCCAAGGAGAATCTGCTTCAGCATAGGCACGAGCAATATTATCATCTAAGATCATATTCTCGTCTACCTCATCCAAATTCTCTACCAAGAGTCTTGCGGGTCGGTTTTGATCATTGTTATTGGTTTCTCTGTCACCTTCCCGTCCATAGCGATTTTTACCGCTTTCATCTCCATTATCTACCGCTCCCATGACCATGTCTTCGTGAACATTAAACCCCGTTCCTGCCGGAATCAAGCGACCGATAATAACATTTTCCTTTAATCCCCTTAACCAGTCAGACTTGCCTTCAATGGCAGCTTCTGTCAAGACACGGGTGGTTTCTTGGAAAGAGGCGGCACTGATAAAGCTATCCGTATTTAAAGATGCCTTGGTGATACCCAACAAGACTGGAGTATATCGGGCCGGCGCACCGCCTGTAATGGCCATAGCTTCGTTAACCTGCTCAATTTGGCGCAACTCTACCAACTCCCCAGGCAACATAGTCGTATCACCCCCATCATCTACCCGAACCTTGGCAGTCATCTGACGGACGATCACTTCAATGTGTTTATCAGAAATATCAATTCCTTGAGATTGGTAAACCGTTTGCACCTGGTCCACCAAGAATTTCTGAACTGCTTGTAAACCAATCAATGCCGCTTCATATACCCCTTTCTTTTCGACATAGTAGTCAAAGAAGACCTCCAACAATTCATGGGGGTTAGCTGGCCCATCAGTTAAGGGATCTCCTACTTCAACCCGTTGATTATCTGAAACCATCACATTCTGGTTCGGTAAGATAGGATATTCGCTGACGGTAGCATCATCTTCGATAACCTTCACATCAACTGTCTCATCTTCTAAGTATTCCACCTGACAAACCCCAGGTTTACCGGCTAAGACACAAGCTTCTTTGGGTTTACGAGCTTCTAATAATTCCTCGATTCTCGGTAAACCCTGAATAATATCCCCTGTTTTAGCTCGCTCGTACACCAGTAACACTAGATTGTCACCTCTTTGTACCAGATCGCCGTCATCAACGTGCAGAATAGCACCAGCAGACACACGATAAGGTCGAGCAACCCGTAATTTTATGTCATAGTCTGAACCAGTTGATTCGATAGAGACAACTCGTCCAGACTCAGGAGCTATGACCCCTGGAGCTAGTTCAGTTTCAGCAACCACTAAATCATCTTTAACAACCGTTGGCTTTTGAGGAATAGTGATGGTGGTAAGGTCTTCGTCTCGTACCACCAACACCCGTCGAATCGCCTCGATACCACTTTTGATCCCACGAACTTCCCCGTCTTCTCGACATTGAATTTCTGTTTTAGCAACAACGGCTTTAGGCGAAATTTGCTGACCATCTTCAACTAAAACAGTGGTTTTAATAATTCCACCGTGGGGATCAGTATCAAGATCGCGGCGCAAAACCAACGATTCTAAAATAACGAGTTGTAACCGTTGGCAATCATGCTCTTCGTCTTGTTTAAGTTCAATATCTGCTGAGAGGTTGGCTGTCGTTTCTGACGTTTCACTGTCGATTTCTAAGACTAATTGGGTACTTAATAAGTGAATTCCATCAACAGATTTAACCCGTTCCCCATCTTTGTAAAAGAGTCGCTGTACAGAACGCAATTCAATATGTCGTCCGTCTTTGTCTTCGTCGTTAATTGATCCTTGAGAGGGTGCGGCGGGTTCATCAGAAACCGTATATTCTTCTACAGGACGTAGTAATAAACCTTGGCCTTCTGTGCTTTCAATCCATTCAACCTGACGCAACTCTGTCATTACTACCCCAGGCAACACTTCTGTTCCTGGTTGTACTAAATCCTCATTTTTGAGTTTGACTTCATCGGGATCAACATCTAAGTGAAAATCCCCAGCTTTAATGATAATTTCTCGTAAAATATCGTTTTTTTGAACGACCTCTACTACCCCACTAGATTGGCAAAAGATATCTTTGACCACTTCAGTTCCAGCTTCAACATATTGGCCATCTTCTACCACTAGCAGTGAAATATCTTTGTTGACTTCATGAGTTTCTTCGGGAACCCATAGCAACGTTCCTCCTTTGAGGATTTCATAACCGGTTTTTCGGCTTCCTTTCGCGACTTCAATCCCTGCATAACGCAACATTCCTCCCGTCGAGGTTTGGTAGCGATCATCGATTAATTCGGCGATAATCGCATGATTTTGAACTTTGGTTTCTGGTGTGGCTTTGAGTAAAAAGCGTTGATTATCTATGGTATCAATCACGTATTGTTCATGACCACCGGTGCTTTCTTTACTGACCTCAGCTTGATCCAACAGCACTGAAGCCGTGATGATATCAATTTCACGACTATTCGGTTGATGCCGAACCACACCCCCATTCACGGAGACTAATTTTGTTTCGGCTAAAATACTTTCTGGGATCACTTTATCCCCATTGGCAACGACGGGTTCTGCCCCTGGTGGCAAGTTGTATACTTCCCCTGATAAAACCCAAATGAGACCGCCTCTTTGGGCTATATAAGTAGTATTTCCCTGACGATCTGTTTTTTCCTCAGCCACTAAGCTGGCAAAAAAGACTTCTCCAGCTAAATCGGTAGATACATCTTTTGTAGCCCGTTCTGTGGATCTGGCTAGTTTAGCAGAAGTGATTTCTCCTAAGAGTTGATCTTTCCTCACTTTGTCCCCCTCGGCCACAAACAAGAAGGAACCAGGGGTTACAGAGTAGTTGATTTTTTTGCTGCCGCTTGCAGGTGTCCAAACTAAGTCCCCAGCAGTTTCTACCTGGAAAGCGTCTTCACCATGACGAGTCCGAACTTTACGGGTAGTCAGTCCTTTACCCCATTTAACGGTTCCTTCATCAGGCGATTTCACTTGCTGGGCGACCTCCCCGGTAAAGACTCCCCCCGTGTGGAAGGTACGCATTGTTAATTGAGTACCTGGTTCCCCAATGGACTGAGCCGCAATAATACCCACGGCTTCTCCGAGATCCACGGGACGACCAACCGCTAAACTCCAACCATAGCAATGTTGACAAACAGAACGCGCCGCTTCACAGGTAAGGGGCGATCGCACCATGACTTCTTCAACATGCTGACTAATCTCGGTGGCTAATTCCCCATCAACGGCTTGATTCCGTTTAGCCAAGACTTTGCCATCAACAACAATATCTTCTGCTAACACTCTCCCTAACAACCGATCCGAAAGGTGAATCTTCACGCGATCGCCATCTTTCATGGCGGTCACTTTTAAAGATCGAGTGGTACCACAGTCAAATTCTCTGACAATCACATCTTGGGAGACATCAACTAAGCGTCTGGTCAAATAACCAGAGTCGGCTGTCCGTAGGGCTGTATCCACCAATCCTTTGCGGGCCCCATAGGAGGAAATTACATATTCAGTTACCGTTAATCCTTCCCGGAAGTTAGTTTTAATTGGTTGGTCAATAATTTGCCCTTGGGGATCAGCCATCAAGCCCCGCATTCCCACTAACTGACGCACTTGGCTCATATTACCCCGCGCCCCAGAAAAGGCCATCATATACACTGAGTTTAAGGGATCAGTTTCTCTAAAGTTGCGAATCACTTCATCTTTCAACTCTTCAGAGGTACTATTCCAGGTATCAATCACCTTTTGGAAACGTTCTACTTCTGTGATTTCTCCACGAGCATAACGGGCTTGAGTCGTATTAATTTCCTGCTCAGCCGTATCAAGTAGTCCCCGTTTACTAGGGGGAACAGTCAGGTCATCGATACTAATTGAGACTCCTGCTCTCGTTGCAAAGCGAAAGCCTAAATCTTTTAGATTATCAGCCATTTGAGAACTACGAGCCGAGCCGAAATTTCGGTAAGACCAGGCGATCAATTTTTTTAAACGACCTTTGTCAACAATATGGTTATAGAATGTCATGTCAGTTTTTTAGGAGTTTAGGAGTTTAGGCGTTGAATTTGGTTAATCATTGATTCAACAATGAACCAATTACACTTCTTCTTCTTCGAGGTCTTCAGTGGTCAAGGATTCGTAGGTAGGACGGTTAGGGGCCCGACGTTGGGTATCTATCATCAAATCGACTTCCACGTCTCGACTGGTACCATCGCTAGCTGTTTCCACTTTATGAACAGCAATATCTAATCCCAAAGATTGCAATTCTCGCATTAGCACTTTGAAGGATTCAGGGGTACCAGGACGCGGAATAGGCTTCCCTTTAACGATCGCATTGAGGGCTTCGTTTCTTCCTTGCATATCGTCAGATTTGACCGTTAACAGTTCTTGCAGGGTATAAGCTGCCCCATAAGCTTCGAGGGCCCACACTTCCATTTCTCCGAACCGTTGTCCTCCTTGTTGCGCTTTGCCCCCTAACGGTTGTTGGGTCACTAAGGAGTAAGGGCCGGTAGACCGGGCGTGAATCTTGTCATCAACTAAGTGAACCAGTTTCAACATGTAGGCTTGACCCACTGTGACGGGGCGGTCAAATTTTTCCCCAGTTCGTCCGTCAAAGACGTGAATTTTTCCTGGATGGTCTAGGTTATATACCCAATCTTTACGGGGTTTTTTGGTGGCATCTCCCAACAACCCATGAACGGTTTTACGGGATGATTCTTCCCCATACATCTCATCAAAGGGGGTAATCTTGAACCGTACTCCCAAGTTTTCCGCAGCCCAGCCCAACAGGCATTCAAACACCTGTCCTACGTTCATCCGTGAGGGAACGCCCAAGGGGTTAAGAACAATGTCAACGGGACGACCATCAGGCAAATAGGGCATATCTTCAATGGGCAAAATTCGCGAAATAATCCCCTTATTCCCGTGACGACCGGCCATTTTATCGCCGACTTGTATCTTCCGTTTTTGAGCCACATAAGCCCGCACCACCATATTGGCACCAGGGGGTAATTCATCCCCTTGTTCTCTGGTGAAGACGCGCACATCTACCACCCGACCTTTTTCTCCGTTGGGAACCCGTAGAGAGTTATCTCGTACATCCCTGGCTTTTTCGCCAAAAATCGCCCGTAGTAGCTTCTCTTCTGGAGGTTGGTCTGATTCTCCTTTGGGGGTTACTTTCCCGACCAGAATATCTCCGGCTTCGACCCAGGCACCTTTGCGGATAATTCCTTGCTCATCTAAGTTTCTTAAGGCATCTTCTCCGACGTTGGGAATTTCACGGGTAATTTCTTCAGGGCCCAATTTGGTTTGACGGGCTTCAATTTCAAATTTTTCGACGTGAATACTAGTGTAAACGTCGTCATAGACTAACCGTTCACTGATCAAGATCGCATCTTCGTAGTTATAGCCTTCCCAAGGCATATAAGCTACTAAAATATTTTGTCCTAGGGCTAATTCTCCCCCTTCGGTAGCTGATCCATCGGCTAATACTTGACCCGGTACCACATCTTCCCCAACATAAACCAAAGGACGCTGATTTAGACAGGTATCTTGATTTGATCGTTGGTATTTTTGTAGGACGTAGAGAATTTCTTGGCCAATTTTGTCACTATTTTCAGGCCCGGTTACTCTGACTCGAATTTCACTAGCATCGACATAGGTAACAATGCCTTCGGTTCTCGAAACAATGACCATACCCGAATCTCGTGCTGCTTGCGCTTCTAAGCCTGTTCCCACTAAAGGACGTTCTGGACGTAATAACGGAACGGCTTGCCGTTGCATATTCGACCCCATTAAAGCACGGTTCGCATCATCATGCTCTAAAAAGGGGATCATCGATGTGGCGACGGAGACAATTTGCACCGGAGAAACGGCTACATAGTCTATCTGTTCAGGGGTAGTAGTAGAAAATTCTTGGCGGTAACGAATAGGAACCGCGTCCCCTAAAATATTACCCTCTTCATCGGTACTAATATCGCCAGGGGATACTCGTAAATCATCTTCTTCATCGGCAGTAAGGTAATCTGGATCTAAGTCTCGTCGTACCCGTCCGTTTTCAACCTGATAATAAGGAGTTTCGATAAATCCATATTGGTTAACTCGTGCATAGGTTGCCAAAGAACCAATTAATCCTGCGTTAGGGCCTTCTGGGGTCTCTACCGGACAAATACGACCATGATGAGAGGGGTGAATGTCTCGCACGGCAAACCCGGCCCGTTCTCTGGTGAGTCCACCAGGGCCTAGGGCTGAAATCCGCCGTTTATGGGTTAATTCTGCCAGGGGGTTGGTTTGATCCATAAACTGAGACAGTTGGGATGACCCAAAAAATTCTTTAATGGCAGCGACTAAGGGTTTCGGGTTGACTAAGGACGCAGGAGTCAGACTATCGGACTCGCTAACGGTCATTCGTTCCCTGATAATTCTTTCTAAACGGTTTAAACCGACTCTCACTTGATTTTGCAGTAGCTCTCCGACGGAACGAACCCGACGGTTTCCTAAGTGGTCAATATCATCGACACTTCCTGTATCAAATTCCAGGTTAATGAGATAGTCAATGGCCGATAAGATGTCTTCGGGACGTAGCACTCTGATAGTATCAGGGGCATTTAATCGCAATTTTTTATTCAGCTTATAACGTCCTACTCTGCCTAGGTCATAGCGTTTACTATCAAAAAAGCGAGACTCTAGTAGTTGTTGTCCTCCACTCACAGTAGGGGGTTCTCCTGGTCTCAGTTTCCGATACAATTCTAAGAGAGCGTCTTCTTCACTGGGGTTCCCCTCCTTGTCTAAGGTACGCTGATAAAATTCAGGATGGCGTAATGAGTCTAAAATTTCGTTATCAGCTAAACCAATTGCTTTTAATAAAACTTGGGCAGACAATTTACGAGTTTTGTCTATTCTGACCCAAACTAACCCATTTTTATCTGTTTCAAATTTTAACCAAGCTCCTCGGTTGGGAATGAGGGAAGCAGAGTAGGTACGCCGTCCATTCTTATCGGTTTCTGCTTTGTAATAAACCCCCGGAGAGCGCACAATTTGATTAACAATGACCCGTTCTGCCCCATTAATAATAAAGGTGCCTCGATCAGTCATTAGAGGTAGATCGCCAATAAAGACTTCTTGCTCTTTAATTTCCCCTGTTTCTTTGTTGATTAAACGAGTCGGTACATACATCTGTACTGAGTAACTACTATCTCTTCGTTTGGCCTCATCAACGTCATATTTGGGTTGTTTTAGTTTGTAGTTTTCCCCTAAAAAGTGTAATTCTAATTTTCCGGTATAGTCTGTAATTGGCGAAAAACTATTGAGTTCTTCAATGAGTCCTTCTTCTAAGAACCAACGAAAACTTGAATGTTGAATTTCGATTAGGTCGGGTAATAAATCGTAGTTATAGATTAAATTAGTCATAGGAGTTGATTAGTGAACCATTCTCAAGAGAAATTGAAATTATCAAGATTGAATTGATAACTGAAATAATTGGCAAGCGTTTGTCGTTGTTTCTTGGGCTAATGTTTCTAGGGACACGCCTCTTAATTTAGAGAGAAAATCTGCTACGTAGCGCACATGAGCAGGTTCGTTTCGTTTCCCTCGCTTGGGAACAGGGGCTAAAAATGGACAATCTGTTTCCACCAATAGCCGATCACGGGGAACAATTTTGGCACTTTCTTGAATTTGTTTGGCATTTTTGAAGGTTACAACGCCACTAAAGCTAATATATAGTCCGAGATCCAAAAACCACTTGGTCTCCTCTGGCGTTCCACTCCAACAGTGCATCACTCCTTTTACTGGACTTTGATCATTCCTTGATGAACTCAATACATCTCTTAGGGATTTGGCAGCGTCTCGACAGTGAATTATCACTGGCTTACTGAGTTGCTGTGCTATTTTTAGCTGGGACTCGAACACTTCTTTCTGCCAATCATGGTTGTCAGCTTTGTAGTAGTCTAGTCCCATTTCTCCAATAGCGACAACCCTTTGATCCGATTGAGCATAGTTAAGAATTTGTTGGGCCGTGTCTTCTGTCCACTTGTGGGCATCTAGAGGATGTAAACCAACTGCAAAGGAAATATTACCCAGACGATCCGCTAAGGTTTGAATGCTTTTAAATTCACTAGGCTCAACACAAGAATGCACAAGATGGACAACGTCTGCCTGTTGCCAGCGAGATTTAATCTCTTCAATGTCTTGTTCAAAAACATTGAAGTTGATGTGGACATGGGTATCGATAAGTTGCATTTGCCTCCTCTAGCTGGTTCCACCACTGATTTGCCAATGAGGAATAATCAGGCTAACTGGCTTGTACTTCCAGGATAGGGAATATTCATTGACTCAACCAGCCACTCAGATTCCAAAGGCCTTTTGCTTAACCTTTCAGGTTACGTTTTACCCTAACTTTAAGAAGCGACGACTACTTTTTTAATCGCTTTAGCGATATTGGCTTTTTTACGCGCGCCGTTGTTGCGATGAAACACGCTTCGTTTGACGGCTTTATCTATTTTGCTGTAGGCTGCTGACATATTCTGCTCAACCATAGTCAAATTATCTGGTGTCGGTTCAGCTTGATATGCTTCCACTGCTTGAAAATATTTTTTCATTAAAGTTCTTACTGCTGACTTGTAAGCTTTGTTACGAAGTCGGTTGCGTTCAGAGATTTGTATACGTTTGAGTGCAGACTTTGAGTTGGCCACAGTCTTTGTCCAGAACAGGTTTGCTAAGGGTTTGATGATCATTATTATCGGAAAGGCTATTATAGCAAGGTTTGATGATTTGTGGCAACTACACGAATTTTACTGTTTGTAAGATTATCAATGAGACAAAATTTTTCTGCTTGGCGTAACGCTTTAACTTGTTTAGCATTGGCATTACTTATTCTTCTGGTTGCCTTAGTTCCAAAATTCTTTTTTCAACCATCCCCTAGTGTGGCAGCGCCTCAAACAATTGTTGAACGCAGAGGAGTTTGGTTAACCAATGTGGCCAGTGCTGTTTTATTTACCCCTGGTAGTATTAATCGTGCCATCAAACAGTTATCTCAACTTCACTTTAATACAGTTTATCCTGTTGTTTGGAATCGAGGTTATACATTTTATCCAAGTAGCTTAGCACAGCAAATGATCGGAAATGAACAAGAACCTTTATTAAGCTGGATGAGGGGAAATTCCGATCTCTTAGAAGTTATTGTCAAAGAAAGCCATCAACGAAGATTACAAGTTATTCCTTGGTTTGAATATGGTTTAATGATTCCTAAAAATTCTTTATTAGCGCAACAACATCCTAATTGGTTAACTCAAAATCAACAAGGAACCACCAATACAGTTTATCAAGATGAATTAGCTGCCAAAAATACTGAGAAATTAGGCAATTTTATGACTCGTTGGCAAAAAGATATTTACAAAAAGAAAGTGAGTCAATTGGCTTGGTTAAATCCTTTTCATCCAGAAGTGCAGCAATTAATCAAAGGATTAATTTTAGAAGTTGCGATGAAGTATGATGTTGATGGTGTACAACTAGACGACCATTTTGGAATCCCTGTAGAATTAGGATATGATCCAGTAACAATTAAGCTTTATCAACAAGAACACCAAGGTAAAAGTCCCCCAGAAGATGCCAGAAATCCTGAGTGGATGAGATGGAGAGCCGCTAAATTAACAGCGGTGATGACAGATATTGTTGAGAGTTTAAGAACAGTAAAACCAGGAATAATCATTTCTTTATCTCCTAATTCTCACAGCTTTGCTTATCAAAATTATTTGCAAGATTGGCAGGGGTGGGTAAATCAAGGATTACTTGATGAATTAGTGTTACAAGTTTATCGTAACAATCTTGATAGTTTTGAGAGAGAATTAACTCAACAGGCTGTCCAATTCGCACGCCAAAAAATTCCGGTGAGCATTGGTATTTTATCAGGAACTCTCAATAATCCTGTCAGTATTAAACAAATTGAAGAACAAGTTAAAATAGTAAGAGAAAAAGGATTTAGAGGTACTTCTTTCTTCTACTGGGAATCTCTATGGAGTTATTTTTCACCAGAATCCCCCTACAAACGCCGTCAAGTATTTAAGGATCTTTTTAGTAGCAAACCTAAATAATTTTTCTCAAATACCGCAGGATATATTTGCGTAGTGCCATAGGACAATCAGTTACAATATTTCTGGCCACTGCCAAAAATCTAAACATGAAATTATCCTTTTCACAAACGAAAATCAAATCATTTTCAGTCCAATTTTATTGGCTTCAGTGGGCAATTGTCACATTAATCGGGTTCTTGCTTAGTTTAGTTTGGTTGGAAATTGGCGAACCCCCAGACTTAGGAACTCTCCAGGGAACCGTTGGCGGTACGATTATTGGTTTATTTCAAGCATTAATTCTCAGTCGTTGGTTTCCTCAAGCTTGGTTATGGATTTTGGCCACTCTGATCCCTTGGGGACTGATGGCAGGAAGTCAGTTGGGTGCTATTGGTTGGGTGGCCCCTCGTACCGAATTAATTAGCGTCCGCTTAACCACAGGAATGATCCTAGGGGGAATAACAGGACTCTGGGTTGGACTATGGCAATGGTTAATCCTAAGACAACAATTTTCTAATAGTTATATTTGGATTTTGATTAGCGGATTAAGTTGGTCAGTTGGACTCTCATTAGGGTGGTTAGTGGGAGGACTTTTGCGTTCAGTGACTCATTTATTTTTAGGGGAAGTGGTGGGACTGGCGATCGCTTGGCTGTTGGTAGGATTACAAACTGGTTTGGTTTTAGCGATCTTACTGAAAAAAAGGTTATCACGATGATAGGGGAGATGAAGAGCTTCGGAGCAGGGGAGACAATTAACCATTCACTCGCAAACTTCTAAACTTCTGAACTCCTAAACTTCTCCCTCCTAATTGACTCCTTTTCTGACAAGATTTATAGTTACCAAGAAGAAAGTAAGCTATTTTAATACCTCAACCCTTAATTCTGTACGCTATAACTAAATTCAATGCTGACTTATCCAAAGGGAGATGCTCCGTTGACTACGCGAATCCATCCCACTGCTGTGATTCATCCCAATGCCGAATTACACCCCACCGTGGAAGTGGCCCCTTATGCTGTGATTGGTGATCAGGTTAAAATCGGCGCACAAACCACCATTGGTTCTCATGTTGTCATTGAAGGGCCGACAGAAATAGGTGCTAATAATCGCATTTTTCCCAGTGCTGTCATTGGGTTAGACCCCCAAGATTTGAAGTATCAAGGAGCCTTGAGTCGGGTCAAAATTGGTGATGGCAATACCATTCGAGAGTTCGTTACTGTTAACCGTGCCACCCATACCGATGAACTGACAGAAATTGGTAATAATAATTTGTTAATGGCTTATGTTCATGTAGCTCATAATTGCGTTATTGAAGATCATGTAATTATTGCCAATGCGGTAGCCTTAGCAGGTCACGTGCATATTGAATCGAGGGCTGTGATCGGTGGTGTCTTGGGGGTTCATCAGTTTGTCAGAATTGGTCGTAATGCCATGTTAGGGGGAATGAGTCGCATTGATCGAGATGTTCCTCCTTTTATGATGATTGAAGGTAACCCCTCAAGAGTGCGATCGCTCAATTTAGTTGGGCTAAAACGGGCTGGTTTAACCCTAGAAGATCTGGGTTATCTTAAGAAAGCGTTCCGTCTGTTGTATCGTTCTGATTTGACGTTTCAAGAAGCGTTAGAACAATTAGAGAGTCTATCGAGTAATGAGTATGCTCAATATTTACGTCAATTCCTTCAATTATCGACGACAGAAGCAAAGCGAAGGGGACCCATTCCAGGCAAAATTTAAATAATTACTGAAACCTACTAAATTATGCGAATTTTTATCAGTACAGGGGAAGTTTCCGGTGATTTACAGGGATCGATGTTAGTTCAATCCCTCTATCGGCAAGCTGAGAACCAAAGTATTCCTTTGGAAATTTTAGCTTTGGGTGGTGATCTCATGGCAGCAGCAGGAGCCAAATTACTGGGAAATACAGCAGCCATTGGTTCAATTGGCATTGTAGAATCTTTGCCCTTTATTATCCCCACTTGGTTGATGCAACGTCAGGTTAAAGCTTATTTGCGGAATAATCCACCTGATATGCTAATTTTACTAGATTATATGGGGCCCAATGTATCTTTTGGCAAGTATGCTCGTAAATACTTGCCTCAAGTGCCAATCATCTATTATATTGCTCCTCAATCTTGGGTTTGGGCCCCCAATAACCGGACGATTGAACAATTTGCTGAAATTACCGATCTTTTGTTAGCAATTTTTCCTGAAGAAGCACGATTTTTTGAAAAAAAAGGCGTATCTGTGAAGTGGGTTGGTCACCCTTTATTGGATAGAATGGAAAAAGCCCCTGGACGAGAAGAAACCCGCGATGCCCTGGGAATCGCACCAGATAAACCCGTTATTGGGCTATTTCCAGCATCTCGCTATCAAGAATTAAAATATCATTTACCGTTAATTTGTAAAGCGGCACAAAAATTACAAGAAAAAGTTCCTAATCTGCATTTTCTTTTACCTGTTTCTTTGAGTGAATATCGCACTACGATTGAAGAAATGGTAAAACAATATCAATTATCGATTACTTTATTTGATGGAAGAGCGATTGAAGTAATGGCGGCAGCAGATTTTGCGATCGCCAAGTCGGGAACCGTTAACTTAGAACTCGCTTTATTAGATATTCCTCAATTAGTTTTATGTTTAGTTAATCCACTTACTATGTGGATTGCACGAACTATTTTGAAGTTTTCTATTCCTTATATGTCACCGCCAAATTTGATTGTGATGGCGGAAATTATTCCTGAATTATTACAAGAAGAAGCGACAGTAGAACGGATTGTTCAAGAGTCCTTAGATCTCCTATTAAATCCTCAGCGTCGTCAAAAAACTTTAGATGATTATCAACAGATGCGAACGCTATTAGGGGAAGTGGGAGTGTGTGATCGGGTAGCCAATGAAATCTTACACTATCAACGTCTTTAGCTTTATTTTAGAGAAAATTTAATAAGAGACATTCCCAAACTAAGCGAGGTTGCACATAACTTAAAAGCTGTTTTTTCGCTGTTTCTAGTTGGTGTAAAAATAAACGATTCTGTCGCGTTTGCCAATAAGAATATTGAAGATAATTAATTAACCACAATTGTTCTGAATTATCTAACGCTTTGGTAATTACCTTAGCCAAGGCTAACGCATCTAAAGGAGTTTGAGGCAACTGCTTTAATTTTTGTTGTAACTCAACGGGAATCTGTTGTAATTGTTCCCAAGCAGCAATTGCTTCTCCTGGACTTCCCTGACTTAACCCTAAAATTTCTGAATTGTTGACAATTTCTTCATACCCTAGTCTTCTGAGAACCGTCTTTAAATCACTTTCAGAAAGACGATAAAAGGGGATTTTTTGGCAGCGAGAGACTAATGTTGGCAATAAACTATCTGCACTAGGTGCAACTAAAATTAAGGTTGCTTTGCCCGGTTCTTCTAGGGTTTTTAATAACCCGTTAGCGGCTGCTTCTGTCATGGTTTCTGCTGCTTCTATAACAACAATAGAGCGAGATGCTTCGAGGGGAGGACGACTTAAAAATCGTGTAATCTCTCGAATTTGTTCAATGCGGATTTTGGGTAGTGCTTTACGTTTTAAGCCGCTTTCTTGTGCTTGTTTAATTGTTAATAACTGTCCTTGATGCTGATAAGTCGGTTCTACCCAATATAAATCAGGATGATTGCCTTCTACTACTCGTTTTTGCAATAATGCTTGCTGTTGCTCAGGTAAATGTAACGATAATAGCAATTGACTGAAACATTTAGCGCCTAACCCCCGTCCTACCCCTGGTGGGCCGGCAAATAAGTAAGCAGGTGCGATGCGGTTTTTGGCGATCGCCTGTTGTAATAATTCAATCCCCTGGGGTTGTCCCGTCAGTTGTCGAAAATGATTCATTTTTATAAGATGACAGCAGTTCAGTAAATAAGATTGAAGTAGGAATTAAAAATTTATGGCTCGCTATACTTCTTCTTTCATGGTAAATACTACCCTTGAACAACTTCCCGTTTTACTAAGTCAACTTTTAGACTCTTGTGATTTTGAAGTTGTTTATCAAGCCAGTGATTATTGGATGGGTAGAGAAATTCCTGGTAAAATCGTCTTCTCTAAGCTGGTAATGGTTGAAGTGTTAATCGAAAGAACCAATGCCACGGAGGATCAAGTTCCTGTGACTTTCGTGGTGAAAAATGATGAATTACCCTTAAATCCTAATAATCACTGTCACCAGAAATTTGAACAAATTCAACAGATACTAAGCCAAAGTCAACAATGGCATTTAATCGCTGCTGTTGCTAGCTAGTCTGACTCTATTGTGTCCTCGTCATCTATCATAGCGGGATCAATTAAGGTAATATCAAAAGGATCGTTGGTTGGTAAGGTAGGAAACTTATCTTTTTGACGATATTGATATCTAGCAAAAACTTGGGGGCCAAAAACAATTTTGTCTCCTTGTTGTAAATCATGAACTGTTTGTTTCGTGCCGTTAATTAACAATCCATTAACACTCCGTTTACCTTCTAGATCCCCATCAACGATTTGATAATAGATTGATTCATCCTCTCGAACTCGTCGATATACGGTAGCGTGATGACGGGAAACAAATTGAGAACGTAAGCGAATATTACACTCATAAGATCTACCTACAGTATAGAGCGGTTCTTGTAGGCAAATTTCTTGTTTGCCTTTATCGTCTTCTATAATCAGGAGATGTTCTCGTTGAGGAAGTACGGGTTGACCAGCCATTACGTTAACAAATTTAGGGGTTATTGCTTGGATATTGTATCGGTAAGAATATTGTCAAGGTACGCTTAACGACTGCTGGGTTTTCGCGTTTAAAAATTTTAGCACTGTATCAAACCCTAGGATGATTTCTGAAACTGACGACGGAGTAACAAAGAGTTGGTCACCACTGTCACAGAACTAAAGGCCATCAAGCCACCCGCAAAGGCAGGACTTAGAGAAAATTTTAGAGTAGGAAGTAGGATACCCGCAGCAATCGGAATAGCCAATGTATTATATCCTAAAGCCCAGAAGAGATTTTGGCGGATTTTCCGAAAGGTTGCCAAACTTAAATCAATGGCTGTGACTACATCTAAGAGGCGATCGCCCATTAAAACGATATCAGCAGTTTCTGCAGCAACTTGAGTAGCCCCTTGCAAGGAGAGTCCTAAATCAGCTTGTGCTAAGGCTGGGGCATCATTAATGCCATCACCTACCATAGCAACTTTTTGGGTTGTTTGCAGTTTTTCGATAATCGCCGCTTTACCATTGGGAAGAATTTGCGCAAAGACTTGATTGATGCCAAGTTGAGTGGCGATCGCTTGAGCAACTTGGGGATGGTCTCCTGTTACTAAGATCACCCCTAAGCCCTGTTTTTCAAGTGCTGAGACAGTTTTTTGGGCATCAGGTCTTAGGGTATCTTTGAGGGCGAAAATCCCTTTGATTGAGTCTTCTTCCCCTAAATAAACTACTGTTTTTCCGGCTTTGGTTAAAGAATTGATCAGATCGTTATCGTCTACAGTCAGTCCGCGATCGCTTAACCAGCTTTCGTTCCCTAGCCAGACTGTCTTTCCCTCAACTTTTGCCCTAACTCCTGATCCGGCTTCCGTGTGAAAATTTTCGGCAGAAAGTAAGGATAATCCTTGGTTTTGGGCTGCTTCTACAATGGCTTTTCCTAGAGGATGGTTTGTACCACTTTCCACCGTTGCTGCGAGTCGCAACAAAGATTGAGTCGTAATATCCGTTAAAGGAATACAGTCAGTGACAGTGGGATGACCAATGGTAAGGGTTCCCGTTTTATCAAAGACAATGGTATCGAGTTGATGTACTTTTTCTAAGACATCTCCTCCTTTAATTAAAAGTCCTTTTTCGGCCCCAATGCCTGTTCCTACCAAAATAGCGGTGGGAGTCGCTAACCCTAATGCACAAGGACAGGCGACAACCAGAACCGCAATGGCTAATTTTAGACTGAGGAGGATAGGAGAGGTTGACCCCATCCCTATTGTTTGATGGGTTAACACCTGGGGATATAATTTTGTGCCGATCCCTAACCAGAATAAGAAGGTTAAAGCAGCAGCAAACATCACGCCATAGGCGAAGTATCCAGCTACTGTATCAGCGAATTGTTGAATCGGGGCCTTGCGAGTTTGGGCAGCTTCTACCGAGGCAATAATTTGAGCTAAAGTAGTATCTTTGCCAATTTTTGTGGCTTTTAAGGCAATTACGCCAGACTGGTTGAGGGTTCCTGCAATGACGATATCCCCCGGGTTTTTCACCACAGGTAAAGATTCTCCCGTAACCAGAGATTCATCGATGGCTGTTTCTCCGGTAATAATTTCTCCATCAACGGGTATTTTTTCCCCTGGTAATACTTTGAGATATTCTCCGACCCTGACTTGTTCGACAGGAATTTCTATGCCAGACTCTTCATTGGTAAAAGGATCTCCGATTAATCTAGCAGCAGCAGGTTGTAAGGCAATTAAGGCTTCTAAGGCAGCAGATGCGCGGTTTCTTGCCCGTTTTTCTAAGGTACGTCCTAATAGAATAAACCCCAACAACATGACGGGTTCATCAAAGAAGCATTGCCAACCCAAACTCGGAAATAATAAGGCAGTACAACTGGCAAGATAGGCACTAAGGGTTCCTAACCCGACTAAGGTATTCATATTAGCCATGCCATGTCTTAGTCCTTGCCACCCCTCAATAATAATTTCTCTTCCTGGTAAAAGTATAGCTAGGGTAGCCAGTCCCCCATGAAACCAGATATTACTTAAAAAAGGAAGACCGGGGCCGCCAAAATGTTCAAGATGTCCAAGACCTGAAAAAAGTAATAAAATCCCAGCAGTCAGTAAGTTAATTTGTTGTTGTTTGGCTTCTTTTTGTTGTCGTTGACTATGATGAGAATGGGCTTCTTGTTGGCTAATGATTTCTGCTTGACGAATATCAGAAGGAAAGCCTACTTTTGTCAGTTTTTCGGCTAAAGTTTCGGGTTTGACGGTTTCGGGGGCATATTTGATAACAGCTACTTCTGTAATTAAGTTAACACAAGCAGAAATAACGCCTGACTGTTGTTTCAGTTGTCTTTCTACGGCATTGACGCATCCTGCACATTTCATCCCTTGGACATCAAGGGTTGCTGTTTCTAGGGAGGTTTGTGGGACAGTTTCTTCGGGTTTTGGGGAGAGTTGTACCATATTGCAGTTACCAGGGGTTAGTCAGCCGTGTTTTGATTTTGGTGGCGATCGCTTTTACTTTATCTAATTTGATAAGTTGGCTTCAATTTTATTGTACTGAGTAG
>JBCDDV010000005.1:0-16909 GCA_039180145.1 Cyanobacteria bacterium P01_G01_bin.49
GAAATGAAAAGACCGGCTGGGACACTGTAAGCCACAAAGAAAGGACTGATTAACCGTGACTGACACCAATTTAGATTTTCTCGCTCAAACCGATCCAACCCTTGCTGCGATGATACAAGGGGAACTACAACGGCAGCGAGAGCATTTAGAATTAATCGCCAGTGAAAACTTTACATCGCCAGCCGTTTTAGCTGCACAAGGCTCGGTGTTAACCAATAAGTATGCAGAAGGATTGCCCAAAAAGCGTTATTATGGCGGCTGTGAATGGGTCGATCAGGCAGAACAATTAGCCATTGATCGCGTCAAGCAACTCTTTGGGGCTGCCCACGCCAATGTACAACCTCACTCAGGGGCCCAAGCTAATTTTGCCGTATTTTTAGCCCTGCTTAACCCTGGCGATACCATTATGGGGATGGATTTATCTCATGGGGGACATTTAACCCATGGCTCTCCAGTGAATGTTTCAGGAAAATGGTTTAAGGTCTGTCATTACGGCGTTAATCCTGATACGGAAAGACTTGATTATGATCAAATCTTGGAATTAGCTCGCAAGGAAAAGCCGAAACTCCTCATCTGTGGCTATTCTGCTTATCCGAGAATTATTGAATTTGAGAGATTCCGAGCGATCGCCGATGAAGTGGGAGCTTATTTGATGGCGGATATTGCTCATATTGCCGGATTAGTGGCCAGTGGTCATCATCCTAACCCCTTACCCTACTGTGATGTGGTCACAACTACGACTCATAAAACTTTACGGGGGCCCAGAGGTGGCTTGATCATGACCAATAACCCTGAATTGGGCAAAAAGTTTGATAAAGCCGTCTTTCCAGGAACCCAAGGTGGCCCCTTAGAACACGTAATCGCTGCTAAAGCGGTCGCCTTCGGGGAAGCCCTCAAGCCAGAGTTTAAAGCCTATTCAGGGCAAGTAATTGCCAACGCCCAAGCTCTCGCTAATCAATTAACACAACGGGGTCTTAAGCTCGTTTCTGGTGGCACTGATAACCATTTAATGTTAGTGGATCTTCGTTCCGTTAGTCTGACAGGGAAACAAGCCAATAATTTAGTGAGTGAAATTAACATCACTGCCAATAAAAATACTGTTCCCTTTGACCCGGAATCTCCCTTTGTTACTAGTGGGTTACGTCTGGGTTCCCCTGCGATGACTACCAGAGGGCTAGAGGTGGAGGAATTTGTTGAAATTGGCAATATTCTTGCTGATTGCCTCTTAAATCCGGAAAATAAAGAGGTTAAGCAAGACTGTTTGCGTCGGGTTAAAGCCTTATGCGATCGCTTTCCTTTGTACCCTCATCTCAACATTCCCGTTCCTGTTCTTGCTTAATATCCAGAGTCATTTACAGGTTTGCTCAAAATAGAGTAACGTAGTTTGTAAATCTTGTTACACTCGACCAAAGGGACAGAGCAGGCCCATGTCAATGCCAAGAGAACTATACCATCTCATTGCTTTTCTCATCGCGCTTGTTGTGGTTTGGTGGAGTACTCCCCTCATCAACCAATTTGGACGGAAAAAGGGTCTTGTCGATAACCCCAAAAATGACGCAAATAACCGCAAAATGCACCGACGGCCTATGGTGCGGCTGGGGGGTGTATCTATTTTTGCTGGAACGGTTATTGCCCTACTCTCAGTCTGGACTTTGGGCGGGTTTGGCTGGCTTCATCCCCAGAAAGAATGGGAAATTTGGGGTGTCACCCTAGGAGGCGTAGCCTTTTTTCTAATTGGGTTAGCCGACGATCTTTATGATTTAAGTCCCATGCGTCGTCTTGCTTTACAAACGGTTGTCGCTAGCGTTGCTTGGGGGGTGGGGGTTCGCATTGAGTTTCTTTCCGTTCCTTTTGCGGACTTAGTGCAACTCAGCTGGTTCAGCCTCCCCATCACGGTAATTTGGTTGGTAGGAATGGCCAATGCGATTAATTGGATCGACGGATTAGATGGGTTAGCCGCAGGCGGTTGCGGGATTTCTGCGGTGGTCATGATGGTTTTGACCCTGTTTATGGAACAACCAGCAGCCGCTTTAATTGCAGCAGCCTTGGCCGGGGCAGCCTTAGGCTTTCTTCGATACAATTTTAATCCCGCCCAAATTTTTATGGGGGATGGGGGGGCTTATTTTATGGGATTTACCTTAGCTGGTGTTGGTGTTATCGGCTTGGTAAAAGTCGCAGCAGTAGCGACAGTTGCAGTAACGGCAGTGTTATTGCCTTTTGTGGTGTTAGCAGTTCCCATCGTTGATATGTCAGCCGTGATTATTTCGCGCCTCAGTCAAGGAAAATCCCCTTTCACCGCCGATAAGCGTCATTTACATCACCGCCTTATTCAAGCAGGAATTTCTCACCGTCTGTCGGTATTATTTATCTATGCTCTGACGTTATGGGTCGGCAGTATTGCTCTAGGTTTATCCAATATTCCTAGCGGTTGGGGATTTGCTATTGGTGCCACCTTACTCTTAGGATCGGTAGGTTGGCAGGCTTGGCGTAAAAGTCGTAAAGTACAGAGTTAGAAGGTTGTATAACTACCTACTTTTGAGAGATTTTTCTATGAATCATTTCATTTATCATTTATCATTGACCATTTGCGGTACGACCCAAGCGTCTTCGTAAGCGGAGGCAGAACCCTGAACCATTTCGGGGATTATACGTTTTAACTTTGATATTATCGATATTAGGAGTATATCGTTTTTATCTTGTAAAAATTCATAGAAAAGGGGGTAAAGGAGATTCTACCCTCACCCAGCCAGACAAACTTCTTAATAAACGCACTTTTATTGCTCAAAATAAGGCTAATCCTTGTTTCTCTAAGGACATTTCATACCAAGAAGGTTGACGATAATCTTGGTTGTGAGCTTGATCAACATATTTAACAAGATTAGGCAGTGCGTGAATACTAATTTCCTTATCAAGAAATTGTAGCAATTTCCGATGAACATCATTGGGATAGTCCCGAATAATGGGATGTTGAACCACTAAAGACTTATATTTTCCTTCTTCAGGATCAGTCACTATATCAAGACTAAATAAGGCTAAGGGACGAACAAAAATGCCTGTGGCAGCCACTTTAAACGTATCATCCACCTGATATTGTTTGAGAACCACGACAAAATGCCCACCCTCTGGAATATTGTAAGGAATATGGCTTTGATTAGCAATGGGTTCTACTTCGAGATTGTAACCCAAGGTCAGACCTTCTTCTAAGGTTATATCTTCATATTTTTGGTCAGGATGAGGAACATAAATGACAAACTGATGTAAGTCTAACCAAGGATTATTGACGGCTTCATCAGTGTCTGCTTTCCAAGCATTGTAACGTTGTTTCATCTCTTTACCGATGTAACTTTCTTGGTTACAAAGATTAATCAAAGCAAGGTTAAGAACAGATTGTTCAAATTTGTTAGCAGCGAGAATTTGTGTGGGGAGAAGTTCCATTAAAGTTTACCCAAATGTTTGCAGTACCCTAGAATTTGCTGATTTTAGTACCATTAAAGTGATCCTATCATTGCCATAAATTCTCTATCTGTTTCTCGTGAACAATTAAGCACAATGTCTCATTTTTGTAAATTAGGTAAATCAATCGCAAACTAGAGATTGATAATTGAGGGAACTATAATAAAGAAGTTTTATGTTGATAAGATTATGATTTATATTGATTCTGCTATTATTGCTGAGGTAAAAACTGCGATTCAATTCGGATGGATAAAAGGAATTACCACTAATCCAACACTATTAGGAAAAAGCGAATCACCTCCAGAAAAAACTCTAAAAATATTAGCGGAAATTAGTCCTGGAGAACTCTATTATCAGTTAACAGCAACAGATTATCAAACCATGTTAATTGAAGGAAGAAAAGCCTATCAAATTATTGGTGAAAAAACGATTTTGAAAATTCCGGCTACATCTGTTGGTTTTCAAGTGACAGCAACTCTTTCCCAAGAAATTCCTTGTGCTGTTACTGCTATTTATCATCCCGCACAAGCAGCGATCGCCAAAGAAGCTGGGGCCAAATATGCGATCGCCTATGTCAACCGAGCAACCCGTTTATTAGGAGATGGGTTAGCTTTAGTTAGTGATATGGCACAATTACTTAAAAATAGTAACACCCAAATTTTAGCAGCAAGCCTAAAATCTCCAGAAGAAGCAGCCGCAGCATTACAAGCAGGGGCAGATCATTTAACGTTACCCTTAAGTATCCTGCAAGCTATGACATCCCATGAGTTATCCGAAAAGACTGTTATAGAATTTAACCAAACGGGAAAAGGAATTACTTAGCAAAATACAACATGATACAAAAAACTGGGTAAGCTTCTCAGGCTGCCCCAGTGCTGTCACGGAATTCAGTTCACTTATTACTATAACAGTAACTTTCCCAAGTCCCTTGGGCTGCTTCTGTCTTAAACTCATCAGCAAGAAATACAGTGTCTCTAACCCCTATCTCTAGTGGGTTTTAATGTAGCCGATCATACCATTTCCTTGAGTGGTCATTTCCTTGAGGTAAAATTCAAGTACAGGGTATCAAAAGTCTGATTATGCCTTAGATTTAGAGTCAGTGATCAAATACTAATCACCTTGACCATTAATACCCTTACCCTATCTTTTAAATATCAGTCCCCAGGCCCAAAAATTTTCCTTAGCTAACTGTCATACTTGTATTAATCAATCACTGATAATTGAGTACAGTTGTAAATTAACTTAATTAATTAGACTGACTACAGTATTAACAGTAGCAATAATTGTCTGACTAATCGAAAGATAGAATCTTAGCGTAGATTGATAGCAAGTGCGATAACCTGACTAAACTGAAACGTTAAATTATGATTCAAGTAACGATGAAACGGTTACCAGCGATCGCCATTACCCCCGAAGAATTTCAGCCTTATGGTCAGTTAATTACTCCATCAGAGGATGGAAAACCTTATGATGACCATGATGCACAATTACGACTAGACAATGGCACACCTCGATTTTATATCATGCACTTAAAAAAACGGGGTCGTAAATTTAATAAAATTACTCGTCACTCTCACTGTACCCAATGTTTAGGATCATTAGAAGGAAAAGAATGGTTGATGGCAGTTGCACCTCCTGGGGAACAAAATTTTCCTGATCTTTCTCAATTAAAAGCGTTTAAAATTCCTGGTAATTGTTTTATTAAGTTAGCTGTGGGAACTTGGCATGCTGGGCCTTATTTTGAGCATGATGCGGTTAATTTTTATAATTTGGAGTTGAGTGATACGAATATTGTGGATCATTTTACTTATGATTTCCAAGCACAAAATAATCTTACGTTTGAAATCGTAGTCTAATTAAAAGTCAAGACAAAAAATTTCTTTTTGATCACAAAAAACGAGATTATTTTCATCGTCGTCTTTCTTGTAACTTACGATAGACATCTTTGATATCTACATGATGATAGGATAAGGCGACTAATGTGTGATAGAATAGGTCGGCAACTTCTGAAGCGATCGCCTCTTGATCATTATCTTTACAAGCCATCACTACTTCAGCAGATTCTTCCCCAATTTTTTTGAGTATTTTATTATCTCCTCCTGCTAATAAGGTTCTGGTATAAGATTCTTCAACAGGATAATCTCTACGCTCACAAATCACTTGGTAAACTCCTGATAAGGTATCTGCTGGGGGTGCAATTTTCTTCGTTTCTTCTAGTTGATGAAAACAACTTCTCTCTCCTGTATGACAGGCAATATCGCCAATTTGTTCTACCGTAACTAATAGCGCGTCGCTGTCACAGTCATATCGAATTTCTTTAACTTTTTGAATGTGACCGGAGGTTGCTCCTTTGTGCCATAATTCTTGTCGAGAACGACTCCAATACCAAACTTCTTGCGTTGAGAGGGTTTTTTGCAGGGATTCTCGATTCATCCAGGCCATCATCAAGATGGTTCCATCTAAATAATCTTGGGCGATCGCTGGCACTAATCCTTGCTCATTATAGCGAATTTTATCTAAAGGAATCGCCTGACTAAAATTGGTATTAGGAGACACAGAAGACATTAAATTAACCCTCAACAACGGCAAATAATCTTGGGAAAATCATACTTTTTAGCTCTTGTGATTGCCAATTTCTTAAGTTTTTCTTTAAGAAATATTTAGTTTTGTTAAGTTTCTTCTATTTTGCTAGGAGTTGTTAGTAGCAACAGGACATAATGCAGAATATGGAGCTTAATTTATATTAGATGGTTGTGGGGAATACTTTCAATTGGTTATTCGAAAAGCGCAGTCTGTTAACCCTAGCATAAATTTAACAGAAAGTAAAGTGATGTAATTTTTTGATTTTGCACGCGTGTTTTTCTAGCGTTAGATATTAAATTGATCAGCAAAGAAAAAAAAGAATCCACTAAATTAAGCATTAGAAAATCTGTGATTTAGCCTTTCAACAAGAAAAAGTTGGAGGAGTTTCTTAGGACAAATCAATCGATCTAGTCAAGCTCTTTAGCAATTAAGCTGAATGGCTACAGTTTGGTCTGATTGTCGTTAGGAAAAAACAAATTTTCATTCATCTAGAAAGGTTTAATCAAGTTAACCAAACAAACAAAAATAGCCAAACAGGAGAAATTTATGAAAGCGATTACTGGAATTATTATCTTAGCATCTTTGTCAATTGCACCAATGGTGAAGGCAGAGAATTCAGAAGATTTACAACGTTTAATTGAGACACGAGACTGTGTAAGTTGCGACTTACAAGATGCTGACTTACAAAACATGGATTTAAGCGGCGTTAATTTAGAAGACGCTAACTTAATCAATACTAAACTACAGGGCGCAAATTTGAACGGGGCCAATCTCAACGGGGCAAACCTCGTCAATGCTGATATGGATGGCGTTATTTTAAGTAATGCTAATCTTCAAGAAGCACAAATGAGAGGGGTATTGATGGCTGATGCTAACCTGGAAAACGCTAACCTCAGAGGGGTAGACTTTACGCTTCACGACGGAGAAAGAGCGAACCTACAAGGAGCAAATCTACAAAATGCGGACTTAACTGGTGCTTATTTACGAGGCATTAAACTCAAAGAAGCGAACCTGCAAGGGGCTAACCTAGCAAATACAGATTTCTCAATGGACTACCCTAATAATACCACAGCCAAAACTGCCCTTAGTGTTGCGACTATACCCATTCCTTTAGTGTATCCTGGGGCGGTTTTGGGACTGATTGGGGAAATTGTTATTCCTGAAGCATCCGCTCTTAATGCCGATGTTAGTTATGCAAACCTTGAGGGAGCAAATTTAGAAAATGCCAACTTGCAAGATATTAATTTTAACGAAGCTAACCTAAAAAATGCCAACTTACAAAATGCTAATTTGCATTATGCTTACTTAGTTAACACAGATTTAAGTAATGCAGATTTAAGTAATGCAAAATTAACAGAAACAAACATGGAAGGAGTTAATTTTAATCAGGCTAATTTGAGTAATGCTGACCTTAATTTATCTTATTTAGTAGGTGCCAATCTTAGTAATGCGAATCTCGCGTCAGCAAAGTTGACAGAAATTAATATGCACAAGGCTGATTTAAGAGATGCGAACCTAAGCGATGCCAATCTTAATTTATCTTATTTAGTAGGTGCTAACCTCAGTCATGCTCAACTGACATCAGCACAATTAACAGAGATTAACATGAGTGAAGCAGATTTAAGTGATGCTAATCTAAATAATGCGAGGTTAGCGGATACTAATTTGAACAATGCCAATTTGTGTGGTGCAACCATGCCTGATAGTTCTATTTCTCAGGTGGGATGTACCGCTATTAATGTAGCTGACTAAAAATTCACCAAGTTTAGGTTAACAAAAAGGGGGGAATTATCCCCCTTTTTTTATCTAAAAAAATCAATTTTAGAAGTATTGTATTGACAGTTAATCAACCGAGTATTGACGACTTTCGTGGCATCATTTTAATAACCAACAGCCCTTGTCTACAGTAGCCTTATGTTTGGGCAAGTTTGTGTTAGAATAATAAAGATTAAAGAGAATCTAACAATTCAAATTAAAACTGGATTTTTTGTCAACTTTTAAGACAATATCCTGCTAATTCGCCCCCTTTAATGGAGTTCATTTATGACCACCTCTCAAGATCGAATTATCCCCACAGACTTGAGTAATGAAATGTCTCGCTCCTACCTAGAATACGCCATGAGCGTCATTGTCGGAAGGGCATTACCCGACGCGAGAGATGGCTTGAAACCAGTCCATCGTCGTATTCTTTACGCCATGTATGAACTGGGATTAACGCCTGAGCGGCCTTTTCGGAAATGCGCCCGTGTGGTTGGGGAAGTCTTGGGTAAATATCATCCTCACGGAGATACAGCCGTTTATGATGCCTTAGTCAGAATGGCTCAGCATTTTTCGATGCGAAGTCCCCTCATTGAAGGTCATGGAAACTTTGGATCAGTTGATAATGATCCCCCAGCAGCCATGCGTTACACGGAATGTCGTCTACAAGCATTATCAACGAACGCCTTACTCAGAGACATTGAAGCAGAGACAGTAGATTTTGCCGATAACTTTGATGGATCGCAACAAGAACCCATCGTTCTCCCCGCCAGAATTCCGCAACTTCTCCTCAATGGTTCTTCTGGTATTGCCGTTGGGATGGCGACCAATATTCCTCCTCATAATTTAGGGGAATTAATTGACGGAACCATTGCCTTAATTCATAATCCAGAGTTAACCGAAAAAGACTTAATTAAAATTATTCCTGGGCCTGACTTTCCCACTGGCGGGCAAATTTTAGGGCGATCAGGTATTCATGATGCCTATTTAACGGGACGGGGTTCGATTACAATGCGAGGGGTGGCCCAACTAGAAACCCTAGAACAACGAGGCCGTCCTGATCGAGAAGCAATCATTATTACCCAACTTCCCTATCAAACCAACAAAGCAGCCTTAATTGAACGCATTGCCGACTTAGTTAATGATAAACGCATTGATGGCATCTCTGATATTCGCGATGAAAGCGATCGCGACGGCATGCGAGTTGTCATTGAGTTGAAACGGGATGCTTATCCTAGGGTAGTTCTCAACAATATCTACAAACAAACCCCCGTCCAAGCAAATTTTGGGGCGAATATGTTAGCCCTAGTTAACGCAGAACCCCAACTTCTGACGATTAAAGAATTTCTCACCGTTTTCCTAGAATTTCGCGTTGAAACAATTACCCGTCGTACTCAATACGAACTACGTAAAGCAGAAGAACGAGATCACCTCTTACAGGGGTTACTCATTGCTTTAGATAATTTAGATGCAGTCATTCAACTAATTCGTGGGGCCGCCGATGCGACAACGGCAAGGGAACAATTAGTTGAACAATTTGGCCTCTCATCAGTTCAAGCCGATGCTATCCTACAAATGCAGTTACGTCGCTTAACTGCCTTAGAAGCGGAAAAAATTAACGCTGAACACGAAGAATTACAGCTAAAAATTGCCGATTTACAAGACATTTTAGCTAGACGAGAACGTATCGAAGCCATTATCGAAGAAGAATTAGCCCAAATTAGATCCACTCATGCCACACCCCGACGAACAGAAATTATCCATGATGATGGAGAAATTGTTGATACGGACTTAATTGCCAACGAACAAGCGATTATTCTCTTGACAGAGCAAGGGTACATGAAACGGATGCCTGTGAGTACCTTTGGGGCCCAACAACGGGCAACGAGAGGTAAAGCTGCGGCCAAAATTAAAGAAAATGATGTCGTAGAACACTTCTTAACCTGTTGCGATCACGATCAGGTACTCTTTTTTAGCGATCGCGGGGTTGTTTATGGTGTTCATGCCTATCAAATACCTGCGGCCTCTAGAACGGCCAGAGGTATCCCCATTGTTCAGATGTTACCCATTCCTAAAGATGAGAAAATCACCTCGATTGTTGCTGTCAGCGAGTTTAGTGAAGATGTTTTCTTGGTGATGTTAACTCATAAGGGATATATCAAAAAGACTGCCTTGTCTGCCTTTAGTCATATCAGAACTAACGGGTTAATTGCTATTTCTCTTGGTGAAGGAGATCAACTACGATGGGTAAGATTGGCTAGAGAAGAAGACAGTGTCATTTTGGGAACTCGTCAAGGGATGGCGATTCATTTCCATGCCGATAACCAACAACTGCGACCCCTAGGACGTGCCACCAGAGGGGTTAAATCTATGAAACTGAAGAAAGGGGATGAATTGATTAGCATGGACGTTCTGCCTTCACAGGTGACAGCAGGTATCGAAGATGCGGCCGAAGATGAGGACATCCTAGACAACGAAACAGAAGAGTTGGCCGAAGAAGAAACCATTGCCGGCCCCTGGATACTTGCGATTACCAATGGAGGGTATGGAAAGCGAGTTCCTATTTCTAAATTCCGCTTACAACGACGGGCCGGAATGGGAGTTCGGGCAATCAAATTTAAGTCTAAAGATGATCGTCTTGCCTCCCTTCATGTGGTTAATGGAGATGATGAATTAATGATCGTTTCTAACCGAGGTATTATCATTCGACAGGCAGTGGATGCCATTTCTTTACAGTCTCGCACTGCAACAGGTGTGAGAGTGCAACGGTTAGACGATGACGATGCGATCGCAGCAGTCGCTTTAGTTCCCCCAGCAGCAGAAGGAGAAGAAGGAGAAGAAGGAGAAGAGGAGGGAATGATTGATGAGTAATATTTAAAGTTTAGATAGAAGAACAAGGTAGTCTTGCCATGTTTTGACTCATGGCACTTTTCTGATTAAGGTCAGAATAGCTGAAACATCAGAAATATTGAACGTCTTTAGAAAAACAGATAAAACGACAACAAATTAGATCTATTTCTCATCAGCAGCGTTCTAAGATATATTCCCCTGACGGATCTTTTTGCTTTAAAGTCTTAACCTGATCGTTTTCTATGATGAATTCAAACATCACATCAGAGAATCTTTCAACTTGGAACTTAAGATCTTTATAGGGAATAAGCTTTTCTTCGGGTTGTCCTGGAACTATCAAGTAAAGCAAATTATCTTCTTTTAAAGCAACTTGGAACTCGAAGTCTGCTGGTGTTTTGTAGGTTCCTGCTAGCTGTGCTAGAAGTTGCGAGTCTAGAGTCTCTGCTTTGCGAGTAAAAGTCACCTCTTTTTCATCTAGAGACATCAATATTTGGTTGATATCTCCCTGGGAGTTAATAATAAAATTCACCGACCACTTACCGAAGCGTTCGTCATTGGAAGTATCGAAGCGGTTGTAGTGAAAATGATTTAAGGGTAGTTGAATTCTTCCCAAGTTGAATTGAAGATTATTCTCTTTCATGGCGATCTTGAGCATCCCATAGGCAGGATGGGCATAGTCGCCTACATATTCGGCTAGAGTATGGGAAGGGGTAGTACGATCAACCTGGTCTGTATTCGCTTTTGAGCGCGCTTCTATGCCTGCTTGTTTGGCCTTCAGTCTAACGTTTAGCCAGCGATCGCTCCAGGGCGTTTGACTGAGATCTAACAGACGTTCGTAGGTATTATAAGTAATGATATCGATTAGTTCTGCACAATGGTCGCCGATCGCTAATACAATTACCCCTAGTTTTTCGTTAGGTAAAAAAGATATCTGTGAATGAAATCCATCAATCGCTCCTCCATGATAAGTCAACAAATGTCCCCGATAGGCTGCTGTTTGGCTTCCCATGCCATAGACAGGGTTGAGCAACTCCCACCAACCCGTAGTTTCTCCCAGAACGTTAGGTAAAGTGATCGCGGGTTCTAACGTGGCATTGAGTATCCTCAATGGTAGAACTTGACGATCTTGATACTTGCCATCGTTCATTAAGGCTATTAGCCAATGGGATATGTCCTCAAGATTAGAAATAATTGCCCCTGCGGGAGCAGCAGCCCCGATCTCATCATAGTAGGGAATTTGATAAATCTCATTACTGTCTCGTTTTTCGGTAAACGGCACGCCGTAGTCAGAGTGCTTTTGCATTTCATCAATGGTATAAACGGTGTCGCGCATTTCTAAAGGCTGAAGGATATTCTCAAGGACAAATTCCTCCCAAGTCTTTCCCGATACCAGTTCAATAATGTAGCCGACAGCAGCATACATTAGGTTGTTATAGAGAAAAGTCTGTCGCAACGATACCTCTGGTTCGAGGTATTGAAGGCGATCGCAAACATCTTCACGAGTCAGAGAGTCCCGTTGATACCAAATGCTGTCGTGACGAGTAATCCCCGTGCGGTGAGCTAGCATATCCCGCAGGGTTACGGTATTATTTAACTCATTATTGTAGAAGCGAATGGCTGGAACAGCATCACGAATTGGGTCATCCCAGGTAAGCTTGCCTTCTTTTACTAATATTCCCGCTGCGATCGCCGTAAACAACTTAGTGTTAGAGGCGATAGGAAAAAGTGTTTTTGAAGTAAAAGGTAGCTTCTTATCATAGTTGCGATCGCCATACCCTTGAGCAAAAACCAGTTTATCATTGGCTACGATTCCTACACCAACTCCTGGTGCATTCCAGTCTTGAAGCAGCTTTTCTACGTAAGCATTAAAATCTTGAAGCTTATCGGCAATATCAGTCTGCTGTGTCGTAAGTTCCATCGTGCTTCTCCTTTAATGCTACTTCTATTACGGTAAAACTACAATACTGAAAGCTATACATAGTCTCCATAGCTGTAAGACAATAATTTCAAAGCTTTAGTCTCATTATTGCTTCCTCTTCTTCATATTCTCCTGTCAATTTAAAACCCAATTTTTCATAGAAACCTTGTGGACTTCCCTCCTCTTGAACAATACTTGTCAGCAGTTCAGTAGCATTTGGTCTAGACTGAATGCGATCGATAACAAGTAACAGTGCGCGACGACCAAAACCCATACCCTGATAACGAGCATCAATCATAAAACGCCATAAATAATATTCCGCTTCCTCTGGTTTATCTTCGAGCATGACGAAACCAATAGGCGTATTGTCGGCATAGATAGCTCTAAACCAGGCATATTCAGAAAAATAGGCTTGGGCAATGGACATGGCGTTTGGTGCGACAAATTTCTGCTGCCGATCATGAACTGACAGATTACAAATTGTACGAACGCTATCTGCGTTAATTTCACGAAGAGTTACTTGGCTACGATTTGATAATTTAATCTGAGAGCTAGTCATTTTATCGACCTCGGCATATTGGTATTAACAATTAGATTTGAGAGTCTATGGTTTTAAAGAGCGAAGCAATAGTTCTTCAACCACTTCGTCATTAAGTTGCTCTAGCATCAACACAGAATGATAAGGATTTCCTTCTAGTTGCAAAATTAAAGCTATAGCTGGCTCTGTCTTGATTCCTGTTTTTTTAATTGCTTTTACTGTATTCTGAAAATTTGTACCACCTATTCTAGAAAGACGTTGCATTATTTGGTAGTGACGAAACGCCATTTGCGCTTCAACCTTCTGATTTGTCCCAAATATCTCGAAGAGATATTCAGCATATTCAAATCTGGCTAATACGTAATTATTTCTTTGCTTACAGATACCATCAAAAAATCCTTCTACTAATGACTGAAGATCTTGGAAGAAGATAAATTGTGAATTATACGAACACACAATGTCAATGTCGCTATCTTCTGTATCTAAGCCTACCAGAATCGTACTAACCACTACAGGATTGTATCGCTCCAGTTTTTGCAGAATTTGACTGTCGTTGATGGCTTTTATAGCATGACGTGCTTTTAAGGAAATAATAGTTAATTAGTTAGATTAACTATGAATTATTCTTGATAATATTGTAGCCTGTGACTACTTTTTGACCATCAGCATAAGTTGTCCAAATCCACTGTACTGATTCATCTTCAGCTACTTCAACACTGATTACCGTAGAGGGAATATTGGCTCTAATAGATCCTAAATGTAAACTTTGTTGAGGAGCAGTAACGATTCTTTTTTTATTTCCTTGGTTGTCAGTAGCAATCATAATTCGCATCGTTCTCCTTAAACTATCAAAATAGTGCAGACTAACATCGAGGAAAAATATCTTTTTAACAAAATCTAGCCTACTTCAATATTCTAACCAAATGCTAAGATTTGGGTTCTAATTGTTTCATTGTTATCAATAATTTCGTTTTGTGGTTCGATTGCCATGAGTATTTTTCTTGAGTGGATTGCATCTGAATTCAGTCTAGAATCTTTATCAGTTTTAGGAAGCTGGTAAAAAAGCGAGAAAATAGTATCTAATCAAATCAATAGGTTGAGTTTGTAGAGCAAAAATCTTCTTGAGTGTCTAAAATCTTCTACGGTTGCATTGTCTCAAAAGCACACCAGCCCAACAAGTGGCGCCATTCGCAATATTCGATCAGGTTACAGTCAACTAGGCCCAAGAATCGCACCACTATTTTCAGAGACTTGTCACCCCGCTAATCTTCTGTCAATTGGGAGTGCGCGATCGCACTCAAGGGGCCCTCTGGGCGCATCAAAATTTATTAAGGTAGTTGGGTAGTGTATCTAAGGATATGAGGTCAATCGTAAGGGAGTAATACGTTTAATCTGAATTCGGTGTTCGGTGTTCGGAGTGAGGATTTCTTGATGTCAGATAATCTGGGAGGTTCCCTCCCAGTTCTGACATCGCTTTTTCAATGAGAAAATGGGGGTTTGAGATTCCCTTGTGGTTGTGAGTTGTCCATAAATTCCCTTAAGTCGAACTCAGGTTACGTTTAATGAAGAAGTTGGGACTACAGACAGTTTATACCCAAAAGCGAACAACAATTCCCCTAACGAGTTTGTGATAGAGATACTAAAAGATCAGAAATTTTCTGGCGTGTCTTCTGGGGCTGAATCTTTACCCATCGCTCTTCAGCAAGATGCTCTAAAGTGACCCACTCTGGTCTTCTGGCATTTCTTTCTGACACTCTCACAGGCGAGAGCCAGTCTGCCTGACAACCTGGTAGGGGATCGGCGATCTCGACCCAATCACTAGAGGTTACACCGTAGGTTGCAGCACAAGATGCTTCAGCTTCAGCAACGGAAGCATACCACTCATCACCGACAGATGAGCCATCTTGGTCAGAAGCGCAGGGGAACAGATAAACATCAGTCTCTGTCTGATAGAGAATTAGCCACCTAGCTTCTGTACCTTCTGTTTCTACTCTGGCTACCTTACGCATTACCGTCTCCTTGCTGCGCTCAATCTGCCTCAAAATGACAAAAGGTAATGACATCTTCGTGATGGAAAGAGCAAACCCACTGGCGCATGCTGTCTAAGACTAACATCTCAACACCCACTGACCAGGCTAGCGCGTCCCAATATTTGACAACTAGTTTCCAGGGCATTTGTACGACTTGAGGATAATCGTAAATTAAATAAACTTGTCGTTGGTAAGGTACGTGGCGGTGGTGTAGCCATTGGCGTACTGTCTGGATACCCGCTTCTGAATTCCATTTATCTCCTAATTGCATAACCACTTTACAAGGAAATTGAGACTCTATCGTCCAGCGTAGGTCAAATGGATTTAGCAGCCACTTAATAACGCGCCGTCCCTCTTCGGCTTCAAGTGAAGCGATTTGAAGTGCATGGCTTTCAGGCAAGGGTAAGTATTCGTCTCCGCAAAAGAAACTCCGTTCTCTCTCAGATAGCTGTAACCAAGGATGAGCGCGAATTGAAGATGACAAAGGTAAGCTAGACATAAATTAACTGTAGGCTGCTAAGGCATTTCTTAACGCTTTCGCTACACGCGATCGCTTACTGCCTTTTTTTATCGATGCAGGAAGCCGTTCGTGCCATCGCTGAACCACATCGTGTTCTGATCTTAACATCGGCTCATCTTTAAGTCTGGTAGAGGGGTGGACTTTTTGCTCGAACCAGGCGATCGCGTTGGCTATCTGCTCCAAACTATAAAACTCAAAGGTAAAACCGCAGACCTCGATAAAATAAATTAGCTCAATTTTGCCTTGAGTTTGCGGCAGTCCTAACAAAGCACCAAATTGCAATTTATGAGATGGAAATGGTGCTGTTTCTCGCCAGTGTCGTGCCATGTTCTCATGTTATCTACAAACTAATGCTAATCTAGTCAACAAGACAATATATCGTCAAACGTATTAGTTTCTAGTTTATCAATTTTCAAAAAGACTGTAATGCTCCATGTCTAACTGTTTGGTTGCGATCGCGATTGGCTACGTCTAGGGTTTATCAACGAGGCTTCTTAGTGCGAATGATTCTAACAAGAGTATGAGCGCGCTAAATTTCAACTATGCGATGACGAGCGATAGACAGAAGTGTCTTTAACTTTAAATTTATTCGTCAATGACAAAACCACAGAAATCGAGCAGAAATTCTCTTAAGGCTGAATATCCAGACCTGTACGAGAAAGTTTCAAATATACTATTCCGCATCGATCCGATAGAAATCAATTTTGAATGCAATATAGACGAATACGAGCCTGAAGTTGATACCATTTTACCTCGTCTGCAAACCTGTAATTCGGTAGAGGAAGTTCAGATCGTAGTGATAGAGGAGTTTGAAAAATGGTTTGACAAGGATACAGTTTCTGAATGTGATGAGAAAGACTTTGACCAAATTGCTAAGGAAATCTGGGCAATATTAACGTGACATACTAAGTAGGCGATTGTGACATACTCCCGGCACTGACCTAGCGGTACAGTGCGGGCTTCTTACCAACACCAGCTATTGCTTCGGTTACTCGGTAAGCTTTACTACTGACGGAATACCCTACCGCCAAATTCAAAATATTTTTTGCTGCATTCACATCCCTATCCGCTTGATATCCACAATAGGGACATGAGTGTATTCTATCTGATAGTTTCTTAGGTACTTTCTGCCCACAATTAGAACAATTCTGACTGGTATTTCTAGGATTTACTGCAACTGTTAGCAACCCAGCGTTTTCGGCTTTGGTTGATAAAATTGACAGGAATTGACCCCATCCAGCATCGTAAACTGATTTAGC
>JBCDDV010000006.1:0-16434 GCA_039180145.1 Cyanobacteria bacterium P01_G01_bin.49
AACATAATTTCTGAGGATTTGTTGTTCTCTGAATATTCATTATTTTCTGATGATTTACTGCCGTTTTCTGAAACAAGATCAATAAAAGCTAAACCAGACGAATGATGTAAACAAGTGCTTAAAGAATCTGCTAATCTTTCTTCAATTCCTTCTTTTTTAATTAAACGATCAACAACAATTTCAATATTATGATGGTGATTTTTTTTTAACTCAATATTATCAGAAAGCTCTCTGACTTCTCCATCAACCCGTACTCGGACGAACCCTTGAGAAGCTAAACTTGATAATAATTGCTTATGGGTTCCTTTTTTTCCTCGAACGACAGGGGCTAAAATTTGGAACTTAGTGCGGTCTGATAATTCCATTACCCGATCACACATTTGATCAATCGTTTGAGGAGAAATCAGGCGATCGCAATGAGGACAATGAGGTTCACCAGCACGGCCAAATAATAACCGTAAATAGTCATAAATTTCTGTCACCGTTCCCACTGTCGAACGGGGGTTATGAGAAGTGGATTTTTGGTCAATTGAAATGGCAGGACTTAACCCTTCTATGGTGTCTACATCGGGTTTGTCTAGCTGTCCCAAAAACTGCCTAGCATAAGCACTCAAGGACTCTACATAACGCCGTTGTCCTTCAGCAAAGATTGTATCAAAGGCTAAAGAAGACTTACCCGAACCCGAAACCCCTGTAAAAACGATGAGGCGATCGCGGGGAAGTTCGAGATCAACATTTTTTAAATTATGTTGCCTTGCGCCACGAATGCGAATAGTGTTTGTGTCTGACATATCCCCAAAGCTTAACAATCCTTAATCATGATAACGCTTTTTTCTCTGGGGACAGTTTAAGCTTGCCACTACTGCAAATATTTAATAAAATGCTTGAATGCTGAGGGTTCCTTCTAACTCATCCTAAGTCAATTAATAGCTTAATCTTGGGCGACGATCACGACAGTAATATTGTCAGATCCCCCTCCATCTTTAGCAGCTTCAATTAGATTAGCGGCTATCTTATCACAAGATTCACTCTGACTGAAAATCTCTTGAATCGTATCGTCAGTGACTTCTTCAGTTAACCCATCACTACACAATAACAGCCGATCCCCAGTTTGGATATCTAACTCAATGATTTCGGGTTTTTGGACATCTTTCCGTCCTAAACATTGGAACAAAACGTGCCGCCAAGGGTGAGTTTTTGCTTGTTCTGGGTCAATATCCCCCACTTTCAAAGCCCTTGCTACCCAAGTGTGGTCTTCGGTTATTTGTTCTAAATGACTATCACGGAGACGATAGAGGCGAGAGTCTCCGACATGGCCTCGCAAAGGTTGCTCTCCACGAAACATGACAACAACGGCTGTTGTTCCCATTTCTCCCCGTTCAGGATGAGCTTTTTGGTCTTCTAAAATGCTTTCGTTGGCTTTGATAATAGCTTCTTCTAAAATCTCATAGGAAGAGACTTCAGATTCCCAATAGCTATCTAGATGGGTTTTAATTTGCTGTGTGGCAATAAGACTTGCTTCTTGTCCCCCAGCGTGACCACCCATACCATCAGCTACCATGAAGAAACGTCCATCGGGATCGATGTAAAAGTTATCTTGATTGACTGATCTCAACAGACCTGGATCAGTAAGACCCGTGAAGCGACGATTCATCATTGGTGAGTTGGTTACTAGTAATTGACAATAGTGGCTTAGCTTTTAAAACATCCGATCCAAACGATTAATGCGACGGATTAAGCGAATTAACGCCCATGCTGGAGCCAACCCTATTATAATAGCGACGATTGCTAATTTGATATAACTATTAACAAAAAGAAGTGTCGCACAAACTCCTAAAGCAGTCACAAACAAAGTGTAATTGGTAACCATTTGCATCATACTAAGACGGCGTAGCAGACGATCAGATTCAACTGAGCGCACTCTTAAACGAATGTCACCCCGGTCTAATTTTTCAATTGTATCTTCGATGCGTCGGGGTAAACCCAATGCTGTATTACTGACTTGGGTTGCTTGACGAGTAATTTCGTCAATGATGTTATTTCTTGTATCGCCATCCATATCAGTGATTAATTCCATTGCAAAGGGTTGAGCGACTTCCATAAAATTAAAATTGGGATCTAGCCCTTTGCCCACCCCTTCTAAGGTGGAAAATGCTCGCATGACAAAAGTGAAGGTTGCCGGAAAGCGAAAAGGCTGATCATAGGCAATTTCGTACAAATCATCACTAATTTGACCGATGGACTGCTCTTCAAAGGGTTTATCCATGAAGTTGTCTAGCATAAACTGAACAGAACGACGCACCGGACCCATGTCCTCTGTAGGACTTAAAGCACCCAGAGCAATTAAGGAAGAGACAACGCGATCGCCGTCTTTTTGAGCAATACCAAACAGCGTATCCATGAGCTTTTCACGAACATTGGTATTAATTTTCCCCATCATGCCAAAATCATAGAAAATTAATGAACCATCGGTGGCTACCGCAATATTTCCAGGATGAGGATCGGCATGAAAAAAGCCATCATTGAGTAGTTGACAAAGATAGGCTTTTGCGCCTAATTTTGCGAGTAACTTACGATTTAGTCCTGCAGCTTCTAATCCTTCATAATGACTGATTTTAATACCGGGAAGATACTCTAAGGTGAGAACAGAAGGGGAAGTATAACGCCAGTAAACCCTTGGCACTTTAACCCAATTTTCGCCGCGAAAGTTTCGACGAAAAGTATCGGCATTTTGCCCTTCATTAAGATAGTCTGTTTCTAACCAAAGAATACGACAACATTCTTCATAAATACCTAACCAGTCTCTTCCTTTGCCCCATCGTGGATGATTTTGGAAATAGTAGGCAATTTTTTTGAGAATCGCTAAATCAATGGTAAACAGTTGCTTGAGGCCCGGACGTTGTACTTTAACGACCACTTCTTCCCCTGTGTGAAGTTTGGCCTTATGAACTTGTCCCAAACTAGCTGCCGCGATCGGAACGGGATCAAAACTCCGGAAAAGTTGGGGAAGCGGTTTCCTAAAATCTTTTTCGATAATCTTGCTAACTTGCTCGTAGGTGAAGGCAGGAACTTCATCTTGTAATTTCGAGAGTTCCTCAACATACTCAACAGGAAACAAGTCAGCACGAGTCGAGAAAAGTTGACCCACTTTGATGAAAGTGGGGCCTAAATTTAAGATATTTTCCCGTATCCAAACGGCTTGAACTTTCCGCCTGTCGGCTAATTTTTTCTCAGTGTAGCCCCCTTGATAGCTCCATTTCTTACCATTGAGCCAAAATTGAAATAGCAAGGAAAGGACAAACCGCCAAATATCAAAGCGGCGACGAGTAATCGAATAATTTTCACGGTTCCAACGGTATTTTTGGGCCGTTTCTAATTCATTGACGCTTCTGGGGACAGAAGGACTTTTTGAGGAAGAAAGGGAAGAGTTCGGGTTTGAAGAAAGGGCAGACACTCGATTTTTTCGGTTTAGGTTAACGTTGGGTTTTCAGGCGTTAGGGGTTAAAAAGCAGGGCTTAAACCTGTTGACTGCGATAATTTTTTAGTTCAGCTTTGAGACGAGCAATTTCGGCCCTCAAGTCATCAATGGTTTCTTGGAGATCAACTGAGGAACCGCTACCATTATCTGTAGTGGAGGTAGTGCTTCCTTGGGACACATCTCTCTCGGCTCGGAATTGTACTTCTTCAATAAACTGGCGTAGTTGTTCCCGTTGCTCAGCATCAAATTTTCCCAGTTCACTGAGGGCGTTGGTTAAGGTTTCTTCTGCTTTTTCACTAAGGACTTCAGCAAACGCTCTACCTAAAAAGAAGGCATGAAGGACAGGATTACTCATTTTGCAAACTTTAGTTAACGCTTTTGTAACAAATTATATCTTGCTTCTTGGAATCCTGACAGCAGCAGCTTGAATAATTGGAGTGATGATTTGGCGTTGCTGTCTGTCGTTTATTACTTATAATTAAATTGTGGGTCAATTACTAATTGTTTGACTTCTTATTTCCTGTTGCCTGATTGTTGTGTCTCACCCTGTCGATATTTGAACTATGCTAGGAAATTTTCAACAAAGTCAATTACGAATTTCTGTTCCTGGTAATCAAAAATTAATTCGAGACAGCTTATTGAAGTCTAGTTGTCTACGTCAATGGTTAGTTCCTCAAACTTTATCCCCTGAAGTACCTGAAAGTTTGGTTAGTGGATCAAAGTTTACCAGTTCCCTGGGACCTATTACTATTGAACATACTGTAGAAGTAGCAAGTGACAACTGTTTACGGTTAATTTTAAGTCAAGGCATTGATGGTTATCACGAATGGTTATGGGGAGATGGTTGGCTACAATCTCGCTTAGAAGGCATTTCTTTATTGCCACTCAATTTAGGTCAAACCTTTAGCCTACTAAAGTTACGGGAATATTTAAAGAATCAGCAAAAAAGAGCAAAAAAGAGCTAATTAACCTGAGTTCGGGGGTCGGAGGTCGGAGTTGAATAATATTTAACGAGATAGGGATCTAAAATAATTTTAGTTTTTTTAAAGCATCTTCGGCTGCTGCTTTGGTTGCTTCTTGTTTACGTCGTCCTTTTCCCTTTCCAGATAATTGCCCATTAATACTAACCCCAAAGATAAATTCTTTGCCGTGATCAGGGCCAGATTCTTCAATCAGAAAATATTCAGGCACCTGTTGATAATTAGCTAATGCCCATTGTTGAAGACGATTTTTAACATCGATAATAGTATGAGAAACCTGCCTGGATTCAGGGATAATAAGATTATCAATGGCATTTTGAAACAGCGATCGCACAAAAATTTGAACCGCTTCTATTCCAGCGTCCAAAAAGTAAGCTCCAATAATCGCTTCAAAAGCGTCACTAAGCAAAGAAGGGTTTTCTCTTCCTCCATCTTTGATCGCGCCTTGCCCTAAATATATTAGATCTCCGATACCTATTTGAGTCGCAAACTTTGCTAATTGAGGCTCATCAACTAATCGAGAACGTAAACGGGTCAATTGGGCTTCATTTAACTCAGGATAACGTCTGAATAGTAGTTCTCCCACCACAAATCCTAACACAGCATCCCCCAAAAATTCTAACCGTTCGTTATCTTCGGTAATGTCTCGATTTTCATTGAGATAGGAACGATGGGTTAAAGCCAGACGAAATAATTCTTGATTCTGAAACTGAGGTAATCGAACCATTTTTGCAAGGGTTAAAAGTAACAGTCAATTTAAGGATAAACTGTTTTATCGCCATTTCTAATAACGAGTCGTTCGAGAAGTTTCCTTAAAAGGAACGGATGAATTAGGATAATTTTTTTGCCAGTCTTTGCCTAAAACAATGGTAATATCAGATGCTAAATTACCCGTACTTTCTACTAATACTTCACCCAAACCTAAGTCTGCTCTTAATGTAGCTGCCCCCAAATCATTGCCATTTTGTGCCAAAATGCGAGTGGTTTCTAAAGGTTCTGACCATTGATCGCTGACAAAAATACGATGATATCCAGCTTCTTGTAAATGATTGATCATTTGTTGAACGGCTTCGGGATCTTCTGTGCTGTCTTGAATTGCAATTTTTAAACGATGATAATTAGTTTCTTCAGCTTGTAAATTAGGTTGACCGTGATCAAAATATTCCGCTACCATGTCCTGAATCTGATAAGAATTAGGCAACCAATAACTAACTTCCTGCTTACCATCGCCACTAAATCTTCCCGGAAGCATCAACATTTGTACATCAGACCGCTGAGTTTGAGATGCAAACCCTGATAATGCCACTAATTCCTCTACAGTCAAATTGGTATCAATATAAGCGCCAATAATTGAGAAAATTTCTGGCATTTTTAACAAGGTTTTCGGTTTCAAAGCTTGTTCAACTAATGCTCTCATAAACATTTGTTGTCGTTGTACCCGGCCAATATCTCCATAACGATCATAACGGAAACGCAAAAAAGAAACGGCTTTTTCTCCGTCTAAGTGCTGCTCTCCTTGCTTAAGATTGATATAAAGATGTTGACTATGATCGGTATACTTCATATCCTTGGGAACATAAACATTGACTCCCCCCAACGCATCAATTACTTTTTCAACACCTTGGACATTCACCCTAAAATAACGATCAATGGGAACACCATCTAATAACTCACTAACGACTTCCGCCGCTAAAGCTGGCCCACCATAATAGTTAGCTTCATTAATTTTCCTAATTTCGTGATTGATTTTTGCTTGAGTATCCCTAGGAATGGATAAAAGACTTAATTTTTTGCTTAAGGGATCAAACCGTGCGAGTAGCATGGTATCCGATAACCCTTTAAAAGAATTCACCAAGGCATGATATTCAGCACCTTCGACATTTTCTCCTTCTAGCTCAGGAGATCCTTCATCTAACTCTGACGTTAATACTTTTGTCCCTAACACCAATACGTTAACAGGACGGCTTAATTCAGGAAGGCGCAGGTTTTTGTAAGAAATGGCATCATCTTGACTAAAAACTTTCTCCTCATCAGCCGTCATTGTGCTTTGTCGCAGGGGAGTGGCTGATAGAGAAACCGCAATAAACGCTCCCACAGCAGCCGAAGACAAGGAAACCACTGCTAACCCGAAACCAATTAATAACCAGCTAACACCGCTAGGTTTCTTCTGGGTAGGAGAGTTGTCTTTGGGGAGTTTTTCAGGATGGTTTTTTTTTAGTGACACAGCTTTCCTCACACCTTAAATGTCGTCCACTTCTTTTTGGAATCTCGCTTTACGGCGAAAACAATTACCATGACTGTAGCTTTTTTTGGGTTGGGACGATCACCCCATTCGGCAAATTATGCCATAAGAAGGACGAGTCAACTAGGTTTTACTGTAACTTATTTTTGAAAAACTGGGTGAGCTAAGAAAGTAAGTTATAATGAAATAGTCAGGTGCAAAAATCCTTGAAACAACCTATTAGACTGGTTATTAGTCCCACCCTACTAACGAATTTAGCAGCCGTGAGTGAAGAAAATACCTACCAAACTACCTGCTATCATCGTCAAGATAACCAACTTGTTGACCCTCAAAGCTGCACCGTAATTATGCAATTTGAGCATCCCGATCATGGACTAAATTGGAAAATAATCACTCGTAGTGGCCAAGTTCATCATTATCGTAACCAAGGAACAGGGATCGAATTATGGAGTCATCTGGGTCAAGAATGGCTAAAAGTTCAAACAATAGACTGGGTTTCTTCTCAAAAAGGCATTCTGTGTTGGGATGACTTCTGTGCTGACTGGCGGGAAATTCCCTTAGATTAACGATGAATTCAGCGTATCAGCAAGGTAATCTGGTTGAGCTAGACATTATTGATCTCAATCATCGGGGAGATGGTGTTGGTAAATTTCAAGAACGAACCGTTTTTGTCCCTGGCACTGTAACAGGCGATCGCGTATTAGTCCGTCTTACTCATCTCAAAAGACAGTATGCCTACGGGAAAGTACAAAAAATTCTCTCTAGCTCCCCCTATCGTATCCGTCCTAGCTGTATCGTGGCAGACAAATGTGGAGGGTGTCAATGGCAACATATTGATCCTAACTATCAGCACTACGCCAAACAAGATCAAGTTACTCAAGCTTTACAACGAATTGGTGGCTTTGAAAATCCCCCTGTTGCTCCGATTTTACCCTCCTCAGAAGTCTTTGGTTATCGGAACAAAGCAACCTATCCCCTGGGACATTCTACAACGGGTAATATTCAAGCAGGATACTATCAACGCAATAGTCATCAACTGATCAACCTTAATCAATGTCCCATTCAAGATCCTCGTCTTAACCCTCTTTTAGCAGACATCAAAAAAGATTTACAACAACAAGACTGGACGATTTACGATGAAAAAAGCCATCAGGGTCAATTACGTCATCTTGCTCTACGCATCGGAAAGCGAACAGGAGAAATTTTATTAACCTTGATCAGTACGGACAAAAAACTAGCAAATCTTGACCAACAAGCTCGAATTTGGCTAAAGCGTTATCCTAATCTAGTGGGCATCACCCTCAATTATAATCCTCATCGCGGTAACGTCATTTTTGGACAGGAAACTTTCTTAATTGCTGGTCGTCACTATTTGAGGGAGAAATTTGCTCAACTAGAGTTTGAGTTAGGGTGTGATACCTTTTTTCAAATTAATACTGAAACAGCAGAAACTTTGTTGAATATTCTCTTGAAAAACCTTGGGTTAACCGGACAAGAGAGGATTATTGATGCCTACTGTGGTATTGGAACATTTACTTTACCCTTAGCACAACAAGTAGCTGAAGTTATCGGTATAGAGAGTAACCCAAATTCGATTATTCAAGCTCAAAAAAATGCTCAAATTAACAATATTCATAATGTTAGCTTTTACCAAGGAACAGTTCAAAAAATCTTACCTAAGCTAGAATTTAAAGCCGATATTGTGTTACTTGATCCACCCCGTAAAGGATGCGATCGCATGGTGATCGATACCTTACGTAATCTTCAACCTTCTTCCATTGTTTATATTAGTTGTCAACCTGGGACTTTAGCCCGCGATCTTCAACAATTATGTCAAGGAGAACTTTATCAACTTATTTGGGTCAAACCAGCAGATTTCTTCCCGCAAACTCCCCACGTCGAATCAATCGCTTTTATTAGACATGGATGAAAAAATATGTTACAATTATGTTGGTTATTAAAGTTAGTTGAATTCTTGTGTATTTTATTAAACTAAAAATAAAATCAGCGATGACTTAATCTGTGTTCAGATTTTTCCTTCCTAACCTTGACAGACCACAAAAGTCAGATCAAAGTTTTCAGTAAAAGTCAGATTAAAAAAATAGATCCATAATTCATATTAGAGGTGACAGCGCGTGATTGCTATTTCACTGCCTCCTGCCAAGCGAAATTGGAGTACAATGAGCTTCACATCCACTCTTTATCTATGTCCAGTTCTAGACCTATTATTGACCAATATTCCAACGCATTTAAAACCTGAAATTAGATTAGGATTACAAGAAGCTCTCGTTAACGCTGCAAAACACGGGAACAACTTAGATCCGAGCAAATCAATTGTGGTTAAATTTTCAATGACTAAAGAAAGCTATTCTTGGGTAATATCAGACCAAGGAGTAGGCTTTACTCATAGCCGTGGTTGTGATGACTGTCATTCGAGCCACCTACCCCCCGAAGAGTCTGAACGTGGAAGAGGACTCTGTCTACTACATGAAATCTTTGATCAAGTCCATTGGAATCGACAAGGGACTCAATTAAGACTTTGTAAGCAAGTTAGTAAAAGTTAGCACAGACAGACTTTACTATCCTAATTGGTAGTTAAGTAATAATATCATGATTTCTTTCCATGACCGGGGCAAGGAAGGGGAGAAATTGAGCGATCCAACCAACCAGCCCCCTGATTTAAGTGTGCTAGAGCCTCTTGAGGCTGATCTTTGAGTAAAAAGACTAAAGCAGTTGCTATCTGCTGTTTAGCCTGTGCTTGACGATTATTCTTAAGGCGATGCCACTCGTTGGGCGTAATAGATAACTGTTCGGCTAAAGCTTGAGCTAATTCTAGGGAAGTTGCTGAATTGAGAGATTGAGTATGAGAAACTTGAGTCATTTGAGGTAAAGTTGAGTTTGATTAGAATAGAGGTAATTGTGTGATTGCAATATACCGTCTCAACAATAATTGTAGCGAGAATGTCCCCAGCAGAGCCAAATCAGCCACAAAACCAGGACGAAGAATTTGAAACTGCCTTGATGGAGGTAGAGAAGTCCCTGATAGCTCTTAAACAACGCTATAGAGAGATTCAGCAAGCTCAAAAACGTAAATTAGAATTAACAGAGCGTGCCAATGCTTCATCCCCTGAATTATCCTCAGAAGTCCGAAGTATTAAAGATGAACTCCAGCAGTTAGAAGTTACCTTAGAAAGCAATTTGTTATCTGATGGAGATGTAAAAATCCTATTCTGGGAAGGAGTGCGTCAAGGGTTACTAGGAGAAGTTGTTTGGCAAATCCTTCGCTTTGGGGGGTTAGGTGTCTTGTTAGGATGGTTGTTGAAGACTTGGACGGGATGAGCAGATTAGCATCTAAATAATTACCCCACACAATTCGATACAATATTGTCAATGAGGCACAATCGAGCTAAACTCTCGAACGAACACCACCCAAGACTTAATGGAGTAGTTGGAGAAAAGAACACACATGGGCAAAGTAGTCGGTATTGATCTGGGGACAACTAATTCTGTCGTCGCCGTAATGGAAGGTGGAAAGCCAGTCGTTATCGCCAATTCAGAAGGAATGCGTACTACTCCTTCTGTGGTTGGTTTTAATAAAGACGGGGAATTAGTGGTGGGACAAATGGCAAGAAGACAAGCCGTTCTTAACCCTCAGAATACCTATTATGCGGTAAAACGTTTCATGGGTCGTCAATATGCCGAACTTACCCCAGAATCAAAACAAGTTCCCTATACCATTCGTCGGGATGAATATGGCAATATCAAAATAAAATGTCCCCGTCTCAAAAAAGATTTTGCCCCCGAAGAAGTCTCGGCGATGATTCTTCGTAAATTGGCAGAAGAAGCAGAACGCTATTTAGGAGAACCCGTTACCGGAGCAGTTATTACTGTTCCTGCCTATTTTAACGACTCTCAACGGCAAGCAACCAAAGATGCGGGTAGAATTGCTGGATTGGAGGTTTTACGTATCATCAATGAACCCACGGCCGCAGCCCTAGCCTACGGATTAGAAAAAAGTATTTCCCAAAAAATCCTCGTCTTTGACCTAGGAGGAGGAACCTTTGATGTCTCCGTTTTAGAAGTGGGTGACGGAGTGTTTGAAGTCAAAGCAACTAGCGGTGACACCCAATTAGGGGGGAGTGATTTTGATAAGCGCATTGTCGATTGGTTGGTCAAACAATTTCTAGAGCAAGAAGGCATAGATCTACGAGACCCCAGTAGAAAAGACAGACAAGCCCTACAACGCCTTACAGAAGCGGCTGAAAAAGCGAAAATCGAACTCTCTGGGGTCAGTGTCACTGACATTAATCTTCCTTTCATTACTGCCACTGAAGACGGCCCCAAGCACATAGACACCCGTTTGACACGCCCTGAATTTGAAGAACTCTGCGGGGATCTGGTGAGCCGCTTACGTCGTCCGATTAAACGAGCCTTAAATGATGCAAGATTAACCCCGGTGCAGATAGATGAGGTGGTATTAGTGGGAGGGGGAACCAGAATGCCCATCATTAAAGCATTAGTGCGTAGCTTCATCGATAGAGAACCCAATGAAAATGTTAACCCCGATGAAGTCGTTGCGGTTGGTGCTGCCATTCAGTCAGGCATTTTGGGAGGGCAAGTCAGAGACATCCTCCTCTTAGATGTGACTCCCCTCTCCTTGGGGTTAGAAACCATTGGTGGTGTGGCTAAAAAATTAATTCCCCGCAATACAACTATTCCTGTCCGTCGTTCCGACGTTTTTTCGACTGGGGAAAATAACCAAACCATGGTAGAAATACATGTGGTACAAGGAGAACGAGAAATGTCCACGGATAATAAATCCTTGGGGCGGTTTAAACTAACTGGTATTCCTCCCGCACCGAGAGGCATTCCTCAAGTGCAAGTTGCCTTCGATATTGATGCCAATGGAATTTTGCAAGTCACCGCTCGCGATCGCACCACAGGCAGAGAACAAAGTGTCGTCATACAAGGTGCTTCGACCCTAAGCGACGGAGAAGTCAATCGGATGATTCAAGATGCAGCGAAATTTGCAGAAGATGATCGACAACGACGGGAACGAATTGAAAAACGTAATCGGGCGAAAGCTTTGACTGATCAAGCCTTACGACGATTAAAAGAGGTCACCTTAGACTTTGGCACTCAATTTACCAGTTCCTACCGTCGTCAAATAGAAGCTCTAAACACAGAAATTTTAGAGAGTTTGGATAAAGATGATGAACGTCGCCTAGATAGGGCCCAAGCTGATTTACAAGATGTTCTCTATGACCTGAATCGAGAAGTTCGCCTACAATACGATGATGAAGAAGATGAGGGCATTTTTGAGTCCATTCGCCGCACCTTAACAGGAGATCCCGAAGACGACTTACCCTACACTCCTCGTCGTACGACTTATCAAGATGATTATGATACCCCTCGTTATGACCAGCGTCGTAACTATAGTAATCCTCGTTATGAAGAGCGTCGGGATTATCGAGATACCAGTTATGATCGATACGATGATGAATATGATGACTGGGGGCAAGATCGGGTGTCCCGTTCCCCCTCACGTCGTCCTCCCTCAAATCCCGAACAGTATCCTCAAAAAGAGTCTGGGAAATATTATGGTCGCGATCGCTCCCGTCGCATTCCTGCGGAAAATCAATGGGATGACGAAGATGACGATTGGTTCTAAGTCCCTAAAACTCAAGAGTCTTTCTCTGTTGATAACAAATATTCAGTCTATTGCCCCAACTATTCTCTCTATCTCCTTTGAAAACTGATATATGCAGCAAGTCCGTAACTATTATGCGATTTTAGGGGTTTCTAAAGATGCCACCAGTGAAGAGATTAAAAAATCCTTTCGCAAACTCGCCAGGCAATATCATCCTGACGTAAATCCAGGAGATCAAACCGCTGAGGAAAAATTTAAGAATATTAATGAAGCCTATGATATCCTTTCTGATCAGACGAAACGGGCTAATTATGATCTCCAACTATTTGGCAAAGGCAAACGTCGCTTTGGTCGGGTACAGGATAGAACTCCGCGCAATGGTAATCGTAGTAATAATAATTATCGACAAGACAGTGACGTTTGGAAATTTCAAGATTTCAACCCCGGCAATACCAAACGGGCTAAAGTTGTTGGCTCATCCCGTTCAGCGCGAGATGTCGAAGCAAAATTAAATATTCCCTTAGAAAAAGCTTATCGTGGGGGAAGAGAACGCATACGCCTCGAAGATGGGCGATCGCTTGAAGTAGATATGCCCCCAGGTATGATCAATGGTCAAAAAATTCGTCTCAAAGGACAAGGACTCGAAGGGGGGGATCTTTACCTAAAAATTACCATTACCCCTCATCCTTTTTTTGATTTACAAGGCATAGATATTGTTTGTCAAATTCCAGTCACTCCCAGTGAAGCTATTTTAGGGGGAGCAATTGAAGTGCCTACTATTGATGGGTTAGTTAAAATGACTGTTCCCAAAGGAGTGCGAACTGGACAACGTTTACGATTAGCCAATAAAGGATATCCCGACGGTTCAGGAAATCGTGGCGACCAACTGGTAGAAATGGCGATCGCTATGCCGTTAGATCCCTCTGAGGAAGAATTAGCCCTGTACGAGCAAATTCGTCAAAAGGAACAGTTTAATCCTCGTCAACACCTTCTTTAATTTAATTGACTAGTTGTTTATTTAACCACTCTCTCATCGCTTTTTGAAACGTTCTTCTTCCCTCTTGACGATAGGCTTCAATTAATAAGGGAATTTCTTGAATTTTGAGATTTGGAAAGATTAAGCTCTTTTCTTTCTCATCATAATCTCCCCTATTTAACTGGTAAATTTTCAATTCCCCAGAATCGTAACACCAAATTTCGGGGACTTCTAAACGGGCATAAATAGGGAACCGATTAAGAGATTTACTGGTTAGATCAATTTCTAATGCTAAATCAGGTGGCGGATCGTGGCCCAAATCAAAAATTAACTTTCCTCGAATCAAGGATTCATTTTGGAAATAAAAACAATTGTCAGGTTCAATTCCTGCCTTTTTAATCTCCCGTTTCCAAGTTGTCGAACCTAAACATTCAAAGTCTAAGTCTAAAATCTCGGCAGCATTTTTAATGGTATCGCTGATTCTCTCCTTGAAGTATTCATGTTCAGGTAAAGGAGTCATAATTTCTAAGGTGCCGTCATCATAAGCAGTTCTAGCTGAGCGAGTATTTCCTAAATCTTTCAGTAAATTTTCAAATTGCTCCCAACCAATATTATAAAAAATAACTCTATTCGCTTGTTTTTCATCTGTTAATACCATAGGAATTATCTCCATCTAACTTTAACTATTACTAATATATTGTAGACACATTCAATTAACCATCAACCATTATTTGTTAAACTGATAAGCTGTTTATTCTGATAATCTACTAATGATAACAACCTCAGTCAATTTACCCCAAGTTCGCTTAGAAATTCGCAATCTTTATAGCCAATTGGTTCAGTGGCGACGGCAATTACATCAACGTCCCGAATTGGGATTCCAAGAAAAAATCACAGCCGATTTTATTGCTCGAAAATTAGTAGAGTTGGGGATTCCTCATCAAACAAAGATCGCTAAAACAGGCATTGTTGCTGTTATTAAAAGCTCCAATCCTGGCCCAGTTTTAGCCATTCGTGCCGATATAGATGCCTTACCCATTCAAGAAGAAAATGAGGTATCTTATCGTTCTCAACATGAAGGAATTATGCACGCTTGTGGCCATGATGGACATACAGCCATTGCATTAGGAACCGCTGCTTATTTATGGCAACATCGTGAGGATTTTAAGGGGACTGTCAAAATTATTTTTCAACCTGCTGAAGAAAGTCCAGGAGGTGCTAAACCAATGATAGAAGAAGGGGTATTAAAAAATCCTGATGTTGATGGAATTATTGGACTACATTTATGGAATAATTTACCTCTAGGAACCATAGGGGTTCGCAGTGGCCCGTTGATGGCAGCAGTTGAATGTTTTCACCTCGATATCTTTGGTAAAGGGGGTCATGGGGCCATGCCTCATCAAACGGTTGATTCTGTGGTGGTAAGTTCACAAATTGTTAATGCTTTGCAGTCTATTGTTGCTCGTAATATTAATCCACTTGAATCTGCTGTAGTAACAGTGGGAGAATTACACGCAGGAACTGCTTTGAATGTGATTGCAGATAGGGCAAAAATGAGTGGAACCGTGCGCTATTTTAACCCTAAATTGGCTGGATATTTTGGTAACAGAATTGAGGAAATTGTCAAGGGAATTTGTCAAGGTTATGGCGCAAATTATCAGCTAGATTATTGGCATTTATATCCTCCAGTAATTAATGATGAAAAGATGGCAAACTTAGTCCGTTCAGTGGCTTTAAATGTAGTAGAAACCCCAACGGGAGTTACCCCTGCTTGTCAAACAATGGGGGGAGAAGATATGTCTTTCTTTTTGCAAGAAGTACCTGGATGTTATTTCTTTTTGGGGTCAGCAAATCAGGAGAAGGGATTAGCTTATCCTCATCATCATCCTCGTTTCGATTTTGATGAAACTATTTTACCTGTAGGCGTTGAAATCTTTGTTCGTTGTGTGGAAAAGTTCTGTGGTTAAAACATTTTATTTTTGTTTTTTAAGCTGGGTAATTTGTTATTAAATTGATTATTTATCTGTCATGCACTTAAATTCATCTGATTTTCTAACCAACGAAAAAATCTTGCCAACAATAAAGTTAAGCACAGGTAAATAATAGCAATCATGGCATAAATTTCAAAAGCGCGATAAGTGGTTGCTACCATTAATTGACCTTGACGAAATAATTCTTCAAATCCAATTACAGCAACTAAACTGGTGTCTTTGAGAAGGGTAATAAATTCATTACCTAAAGGGGGCAAAATTCGACGGAAAGCTTGGGGAATAATAATTAATCTCATCGTCAGTAAATAACTCATTCCTAATCCTTGAGAAGCTTCCCATTGTCCTTTGTCAATTGACTGAATACCTCCTCTAAAAATTTCGCATAAGTAAGCAGACGCATTAAGACTTAACGCGATGATAGCTGCTAGGTGACGATTCCAATTAAAGTAAATACCAAACTCTTGAAATAAAGCAGGTAAACCAAAATAAATCATAAAAATCTGTACTAATAAAGGAGTTCCCCGAAAAAAATCAACATAAAATCGAGCTAACCACTGTCCAGGGGAATGAGGAAGAATTAAAATTAGGGCGATCATAGACCCAATTATCGTACCAAAAAAGATAGAAAGTATTGTTAATCTCAAGGTAATTAAAGTTCCTTGAAATAAATTGTTAATAATTTGATTAATTTTGAGAGATTCAGTCCCTATTGATTTTAAGGCAGGAACAGTCACAGGAAGAGAAGGCGGTTGACTAGCAAACCATTTTTCATAAATAGCTTGATAAGTTCCGTTTTCAATGATGCTGATCAATCCACCATTGACTAGGTTTAAATTGGATGAATTTTTAGGTAAAGCAATGCCATAATATTCTTCTGTTAATAATTCATCGACTATTTTTAGGTTGGCTAAATTACCTGTTTTGATCGCATACAAAGTTGCTGGCGCATCATTAACCACTGCATCAACTTTACCATTCAGCAATTCTTGAAGAGCCGAGGAAAGATTATCGAATGTGGTTATTGTTACCCCTGGAATAGTTGCTGCTTTTTTTGCTCCCGTCGTTCCAATTTGTACCGCAACTTTTTTATTTTTTAGATCTTCAAAGTTATTAATAT
>JBCDDV010000007.1:0-15495 GCA_039180145.1 Cyanobacteria bacterium P01_G01_bin.49
AATGATATAATATATCATAATGAGAAATATTGCCTACTTTAAATAAACAGACATGTTTCCATTATTAATCATCTTTCCAAGATTTTCTCATATAATTCCCCATAAAGCAACACATCTCTAGAAAAATTAAGAAGCGATTACCAACTTGAGGAACCTAAGTAATTTGTCCTTTCACCCATACTCTAAAAGCTTTCATCGTCTTATTATCTACTTACCAGTTTTACTTGCTTAACGTTAGTTCGACAAACATAATTTATAGACCACTCGACCTTTTTCAGAAGTCTCAAGTCCTGATTCTCTCGTTGAAAAAATCCTAACTCCGACCTCCGAACTCCTAACACCGAACTCACGTTTGCTTAGGGGTAGAAGCATAAATAGATTATGCCTCTACCAAACGAGATTAAAGAAATGATCTTAACTTAACACCCAATTAACCAAGGTACGCACCGGAAATCCTGTAGCTCCTGCATTATTAAGCCCATTTTCCTTATCAGCCCAAACTGGCCCAGCCACATCTAAATGGGCCCAAGGCGTTTCCTTAATAAACTGCTTCAAAAATAACGCAGCCGTAATTGATCCCCCAGCCCGCGGCCCGGTATTTTTCATATCCGCAATGGGAGACTTTAACCCTTCAAAATACTTCTCTTCCATGGGCATTTGCCAGAATTTTTCCCCAGCCGTCTCAGCAGCCGCTTTAATTTCCCCGGCTAAGTTATCATCTGTGCTCCACAACCCAGAAATATTATCTCCCAAAGCGACAATACAAGCTCCAGTAAGAGTCGCTAAATCAATAATGGCATCGACTTCTAATTTTTCAGCAAATACCAATGCATCAGCCAAGGTTAACCGTCCCTCAGCATCTGTATTATTCACCTCAATAGTTTTCCCATTAGATGCCTTTAAAATGTCTCCAGGGCGCATTGCGTGACCACTGATCATATTTTCCGTGGCAGCACAAACAAAATGAACTTCTACATCAGGCTTTAATTGGGCGATCGCTTTAGCGGCTCCCAAGGTTGCGGCTCCACCGCCCATATCCATTTTCATGGTTTCAATACCGCTACCAGAAACTTTGAGATTCAATCCACCTGAATCAAAGGTTAAACTTTTACCGACAATAGCGACTTTTCGTTGAGAAGTTCCGGTGGGTTTGTAAGTTAAATGAATAAATTTAGGCGGGATATCCGATGCTTTAGCCACGCCCAAAAATGCTCCCATTCCTAGACTTTCACACTGATCTTTTTCAAGAATTTCTATCTCTAACCCGTAGTCAGTTGCCAGTTTTTCGGCTGTTTCAGCAAAGGTAATTGGCGTAATACTATTTGCCGGAGCAGCGACCAATTCTCTTGCTAAAATAACACCAGAACAAACCGTTTGGGCGCGATTAATAGCCTCTGTTTGCTCCCCGACGTTTAAAATATCAATGGTTTCCAACTTTAGAGGTTTGTCTTCTGGTTCAGACTTAAAACGATTATCTTGATGTAAAGAAAGAATAATTCCCTCTGTCACTGCTGCGGTGGTTGTGGCTGAATCATTTTCAACGACAGGAAACTTTATTCCCAGCGTCTTCACCTTCTCCTTTTTCCCTAAACGAGCAGTAGCTGCTGCACCTAGGCGAACACTATTTAAGGTCAACTCATCAGCTTTCCCTAAACCTACTAAGATAATTTTACGGATGGGACTATTTCCCCCAACACGGGTCACTGCGCTACTACCAGATTTCCCCTCAAATTCGGCTTCAGTAATTAATTCTTGTATGGTTCCCCCTGTTTTCTCGTTTAACTGACTCAATTCTCCGGTTAACGCTGTCTCTTCTTCAAAAAAACCTAGGGCGAGGGCGTCTCCAGTCCAGTTTAATAAAGGGGTGTCTGTCCCACGAATTTCCATGTATCTTCTCAAGTGTGTGGTGATAATGTCCGTCTCTCATTTTAACCTCCCAAGTCTCTTTGATTTCACGTCAATTACCTGAGAAACTAAACTAAATCTTGTTATAAAAATTAATCCTTAATTCCGCAAAGCTGATGAACCCTCAATTGATAGTTAACTTTTGTTAAAAATAATTGCAAAAAGTTGCTGACTCTGGCTTGATAGTTAAACAAGGAAAATAATAAGGGATGTTTTAATCAAAAACATTTCTAGGTAAGTAATCCTGCCTTTTTGGATAAATTTTTAGTTAACTTTTTAGGAGATGTTTAGACAATGTTCATGTTAAAGAAATTACTGGGCGGCGACAAGAAAAAAGAGTTTTTCTTAGAAATAGATGAAGCAAAAGATACTTTGGATAGTGCTGCAGCAAAAGTAGAGGATATAGCTAAATCAGTAGCGGAGACTACACAGCAGAAAGTAGAGGATATAACTAAATCAGTAGCGGAAGCTACTATTGTTGAAGAAGCCCCCGCTAAAGAAACAAAAGCCAAGAAGAGTAAGAAAAAATCAGTTAAGAAAGCAGCAAAAAAAGAAGCAACCAAACCTCAAGCTGCCCCCGCTGCAACTAATGGTCAAGTTGCTAAAAAAGAAGAACCGACAGAAGTTGAATTTGCAACTAAATTCTTCATGGTTCCTACCTCCCGTCGTCGTCCTGGCCCAAGTTTAAATACTTTTAAAAATATGGCACGTCAAGCTAAAGTTCCTCGTAATTAGTTTGAAGAAAAATCAAGAAAATCCTACGTTAACGCTGTTGCAAACAATGTAGGATAACTTTTAGAAGACCGAAATTATCAATCAATGTATTTTATTCGTAACGAAAAGACGGTGGGAAATTAATGCCCACCGTCTAAATTCCTGATTAATACTCAAGGAAAATTTTACTTGGTTTCTGAGAATTCCGCATCAATGACATCATCGCCACTATCGGAAGGACCATCACCAGGTGTAGCACCACCATCACCACCAGGCGTTTCACCAGGAGTGCCACCCGCTTGTTGATAAACATTCGTGCCGATGCTATAGAGAGTTTGTTGTAACTCTTCAGTTAAAGATTTGATTTGATCGTCATTATCTTGAGCGATCGCCTCTTTAAGATCCTTAATTAGCCCTTCAGCTTTTGTTTTATCAGCAGCCGGAACTTTATCTCCCAACTCACTAAGCTGCTTATCTGCTTGATAGACTAAAGAGTCAGCTTGATTTTTGCGGTCAATTTTTTCCCGACGTTCTTTATCAGTCGCTGCGTTGGACTCAGCTTCTTTGACCATGCGGTCTACTTCTGTATCAGGGAGGGTAGAAGCTCCTGTAATACTGATAGACTGCTCTTTACCCGTTCCCTTATCCTTCGCCGTTACATTAAGGATACCATTGGCATCAATATCAAAGGTTACCTCAATTTGAGGTACGCCACGAGGGGCGGGGGGAATACCATCAAGACGGAATAACCCTAAATCTTTGTTATCTTTTGCCATTTCACGTTCTCCTTGAAGAACATGAATTTCTACATTGGTTTGACCATCAACTGCCGTTGAAAAGACCTCAGATTTTTTGGTGGGAATGGTAGTGTTACGGGGAATAATTTTAGTCATGACACCGCCAAGGGTTTCTACCCCAAGAGATAGAGGTGTTACATCCAATAACAAGATGTCTTTTACTTCTCCGGCTAAGACACCCCCTTGAATAGCAGCCCCCATAGCGACAACTTCATCAGGGTTAACGCCTTTGTTAGGTTCTTTTCCTAAAACTTTTTTGACTAATTCTTGTACTGCGGGAATACGAGTTGATCCACCAACAAGAACCACTTCATCAATATCACTATTACTGAGTTTGGCATCTTGCATCGCCTTTTCTACAGGGATGCGGCTGCGATCAATGAGATCAGCACAAAGTTCTTCAAATTTTGCCCGTGTCAAGGTGGTATCGAGGTGCTTGGGCCCTTCTTGGGTTGCTGTGATAAAGGGGAGGTTAATTTCGCTTTGGGTGACGCTAGACAGTTCAATTTTGGCTTTTTCTGCTGCTTCTGTTAACCGTTGCAGAGCCTGCTTATCTTTGCGTAGATCGATGCCCTCATTTTTCTGAAAATCTGCTGCTAGATAATCAACAATTTTTTTATCAAAGTCATCCCCACCCAGGTGAGTATCTCCAGAAGTGGCTAAAACTTCAAATACTCCGTCACCGACTTCAAGAACAGATACGTCAAAGGTTCCACCCCCTAAGTCAAAGACCAGGATAGTTTCATTGCTTTTTTTATCTAACCCATAGGCTAAAGATGCGGCTGTTGGTTCATTAATAATTCGTTTGACTTCAATGCCAGCAATTTTCCCCGCGTCTTTGGTTGCCTGACGCTGAGAATCATTGAAATAAGCAGGAACGGTAATTACTGCTTCAGTAACGGTTTCACCTAAATATTTGCTGGCATCTTCAACTAATTTACGAAGAACCTGGGCTGAAATTTCTTCGGGAGCAAATTGCTTACTTTGGGCAGGACAGTCTAGTTTGACGTTGCCACTGCCGTCTCTTATTACTTTATAAGAAACTTCTGTTGCTTCGTTAGTGACTTCTTCGTGCTTGCGCCCAATAAAACGTTTTACCGAATAAAAAGTATTATCTGGGTTCATCACCGCTTGACGCTTGGCAATTTGCCCCACTAAGCGATCGCCGTTTTTGGCATAGGCAACAACTGATGGAGTCGTCCGGAAACCTTCTGCATTGGCAATAACAGTAGGCTTACCACCTTCCATTACTGCCACACAAGAATTAGTGGTTCCTAAATCAATTCCGACTACTTTTCCCATATTCTGGCTCCAAAATTACTATAAGACCGACTGGATACTGAATTTCAGCGAGAAATGTTAATAATTTGATTAATCTCAATCCAGTTATTTATATCTATACTGACAACCTTGGGTGTTTCTGTGGTAGTGTAGTTTTCCGAACCTGACTTGATGGGTATTGAGAAAGGTAGGGGTTTAGTTGCTTCAGATATGATTTTTTAATAGAAATTACACTCAGATTGTCATGATGGAAAAGACCCTTAACTTGCTGAATACTTCATATTTGTTTACAATTTTTTATATAACGTAATCTAACGAGTACCAATCATGAACAGCAACAATCAAGATGAGGGTAAATTCGGCTTTACCGCCTACGCTGAGAGTTGGAATGGTCGCCTAGCGATGATCGGCTTTGTCGCTGCTTTAGTGGTGGAATTAGTCACTGGACAAGGAATTCTGCATTTTTGGGGAATAATCTAGGAATAAATCAAGTATTTTCCTTTAGTTTGTCAATCTCATTGCTCGTACTGGGTTTCTCTGGAGAAGTCCAGTTTTTTCAGCCAAAAGTAAATAAATATCCCGCTAACTTCTAAGGGTTAACGGGATGCTATAAAGATCTAGCGAATATATTCTTTGAGAATACTATTGCGATTGGGATGGCGCAATTTTCGCAAGGCTTTTGCTTCAATCTGCCGAATTCGTTCACGGGTGACGTTAAAAATCTGCCCGATTTCCTCTAAGGTTTTCATTCTTCCATCATCTAATCCGTAACGTAACCGCAGAACATCTCTTTCTCTAGGACTTAAGGTATCAAGTACGTTTTCTAAATCTTCTCGCAAAAGATTTTTAGAGACTTCGTCTTCTGGGGTTTCGCCATCTGCTTCAATAAAATCCCCCAATCGCGAATCTTCTTCTTTGCCAATGGGGGTTTCTAAAGAGATAGGCAGTTGAGCGGATTTAGCGATAAACCGTAACTTTTCGATGGTCATTTCCATCCGGGTGGCAATTTCTTCCTCCGTCGGTTTACGGCGCATCTCTTGAGAAAGAATTTTGGTAGTCTTCTTAATGCGAGAAATGGTTTCGTAAGATGGACAGGAAGACGAATTGTCCGAGATTGATCCGCGATCGCCCGTGTAATGGCTTGACGAATCCACCAAGTAGCATAGGTTGAAAATTTATAGCCCTTTTCGTGATCAAATTTTTCAGCCGCCCGAATTAATCCCAGAGAACCTTCTTGAATTAAATCTTGGAAAGACAATCCCCGATTCATGTATTTTTTGGCAATGGACACTACCAAGCGAAGGTTAGAGTGAACCATTTTATCCTTAGCCTTGCGTCCTAAATAAAGACGACGCTTAAATTTAGGCATATAGGTTTTAATTGCTAGAGTCCATCCTTTTTCTAAATCGGAGATGATCTCAGCATTCTTCAAGGTAGCAGTGGTTTCAGACCATTTCGGCTCCCTTGATAATTGTGGGTAGAGTATTTCTTCTACCGTTTCCCACTGAAAGATCCGTTTAGCCCATTGTGGATCGGAAGGCTCTTGGTCTAGTTCTTCCCATAAGTGTTCTCTAATCCGTTCGAGTTTTAGTAAATCTGCGATTTTACGAGCTAGTTCAATTTCTTCTTCAGCGCGCAAGAGTCGAATTCGACCAATTTCTTGCAAATAAACCCGAATCGAATCCTCTGTGTAGGGCTTTTTTTTGCTGGGATCGCGACGGCGAGAAGCACTAATTTTTCGAGTTTTTTTGCCGCTTGATTCCGTAATCGCTTCATCGGTGGTGCCATTGGTGACTTCATCTGCGTCTTCATCTATAAAAAAAGTCACATCCATCTGAGGCTCAGTAAGGGTTAGTAGCTCATTAGCCTGCGTCATGCCGTGTTCCTCTTGCTCCTTCAGTGCAAATCTAGAAGATAAGGTGAATTATCAGTTGAGTTAAATCAGTGAGTCTAACTCATTGTTATACAGTCAATTCAATTTTTGGGGTTCTGTGAAAATCCTGGCGTTCTTTGAGTTGACAAGGATCGGATCATTTTCTACATAAATAAGGCTTCATTCACCCATCGTCATATACTTGTGATCGTGTCAACTGAACTGTCCCAGGTCAAGAAAATTGAAGACCTATCCGATTGTAGCCTCGATTACAAAAAATCGGGTACAGTTTTTGTTTTAATTGCAAAAGATTACAGGAATCTTGAAAAATGTTACGGAAGGTTTGAAAGATGGAACCATTTAACTTCATGATGGTACAAATATCCCTGATCGAAACTGTTAACTTTACCAACACACAACCTTAATTTGGAAAATTCATTGATGTGTTGATTCTTGAGTTAGTTTAGCGACTTTTTTGCGAGAAGATCTCTGACGAGAGTTTACCTAAAGCACTTACCCTAGAATAACTAAGGAGTGGTTGGGACAATCCTACCGTTTTGCTAAGCAAATCTCTTCACTAATTGTTGAATCTTCCGCTATTGTAATGAATTTCCATCGAAAGCGCAGCTAAGTCAGCCCTAAATAACTTTGAGTTGTTAGAAAAAGGCCGATACATTTGTTTTTGAGAGAAACAAAATATTAGTGGTTTTACTCATACGTTAGCAAAGTTTTTTGCCTGCCGATCAACTTCAGATAAATAAACATGACGAAATATCAGAATTCGATGACTCTAGTCTTTCTATGGGATAGGTAAAATTATCGGCTTGCTATTTTTCCATCTCTTTATTGTCAGGTAAAAAAAACAAGAAATTATCGTCGACTTCGACATCGACGGGATCAGTTTGGAGTTCAGTTTTTGAGCTAGAGAGCAGGCAGTGCCAAAAAAGAAATGCTAATACCCCAGGCTAAACCCACAAAGACTTGAAAAGGTGTGTGTCCTAATAATTCTTTCAACCTTTCTTCAGCATTCAAATGATGAGTATCATGGAGAAATTCATCAAGTAATCGATTGAGAATTTGTGCTTGTTTACCAGCCGCTTGACGAACCCCGGCTGCATCGTACATGACGATAATCGCAAATAAAATAGCGATCGCAAATTCGGCACTCTCCCATCCCTCAGTAAGTCCGACCCCTGTTGCCAAGGCTCCTACCAAGGCTGAGTGTGCGCTTGGCATTCCCCCAGTGGTTACCAAGAAGCGAAAATTGATCTTTTGAAAACGAATTAATTCGACGATCACTTTTAAACCTTGGGCTGAAAAACAAGCCAGCAGCGATGCCAACAGTATTTTGTTTTGAAAAATAGTTTCAAACTGCTCCATGATTAATGGTGGGGAGATTTAATTTTTACGAGTAACAATAAAGTGAGCGATCGCTTTTAAAGGAGTTGCTTTATCCCCATAAGGAGCAAGTTGGGCGATCGCCTCATCTATCAGAGCTTCAGCTTGTTGCTTCGATTCTTCTAAACCCCAAAGACTAGGATAAGTTGCTTTTTGGGCTTGTTGATCTTTCCCTGCCGTTTTGCCTAACTCTTCTTTGGTGGCAGTTACGTCTAAAATATCATCAATAATTTGGAAGGCTAATCCAATATTCTGAGCGTACCTAGAAAGACGTTTGATGTCGTCAGTAGAAGCATCTGCTAAAATCGCCCCAGACACCACTGATGTCTCCAATAATGCCCCTGTTTTGTGGATATGAATAAACTTTAAAGTTTCTACTGTTACGTCTGATTTTCCTTCAGATTCGAGATCTAAAACTTGACCACCAACTAATCCGGCTGCCCCAACAGTACGTCCTAAACGCCCTAAAATGTCTACTAGTTTAGGTAAAGCAACGTTATTAGTTTGGGTAGCAACGTGTTCAAAAGCGTAGGACAATAAAGCGTCCCCTGCTAAAATAGCGATATCTTCCCCATATACTTTATGGTTGGTTAGCTTACCACGTCGGTAGTCATCATTATCCATAGAAGGTAGATCATCATGGATCAAAGACATGGTATGGATCATTTCCAAGGCGCAAGCAGTGGGCAAGGCCATTTCTATTGTCCCTCCCATCAGTTCGCAAGTCGTTAGACAGAGGATAGGGCGCAGTCTTTTCCCTCCTGCCAGAAGAGAATAACGCATTGCTTCGTAGATTTTTTCAGGACGAATAATGGGAAGTGATCTGTCTAATGCTGCTTCTACTAACTGTTTTTTATCTTCGAGATAGGACGCGAGATCGAAACGGGATGCTTCTGTTCGCGCCACACGGTTTTCACCTGTCATAACCATGTCTTACTGCCTTCAGCCAACCATTGTTTTGTATCGTTTCTATCAGTCTACAGGAATCCTTGTTCAAAGCATACTATCTTGAGGAAAGGATGAGATAGCACCTAAGTATAGCTTTGAAATTTTGAAGTGAGAAGTCTCTATTAAAAAAAAGAATTTAGGATAATTAAATTTATAGAACGAAGATTTAGAAAGTTTCGAGTATTTCTACAACTTGAATAACAATCTTTTTTGTTTGTTCTAGGCTAAAAGTTAGAGAAGTATTAAGAACATATCCATTAAGTAAGTTCCTAAACAAAATTAGTTATGGAGTAATCATTTTTTGAGTTAGAATTAGCGATCGCAACCCTACTCTAGTTTGGTCAAACTAATCAGTGATTTTTGGGATTTCTGAAAAAGCGGTAGAGAGTATAATTATGAATGATTATTTTAAAAATTTATTCTTACACCATAACAAATTTTTCTGCTGTTATTCTTAGTTTAAAATAATTCGTGGCAAAGTTATTGAAAAACGTTACAGTAAAGAGTAACAATTATTGTTGTTAGGGAGAGAAAACCTAGTGCTAGAGTTATATCAATTTGAAGTCTCTCAGTATTCTGAGAAAGTCCGCTTAATTCTTGATTATAAAGGATTAGAGTATCGTAAAATAGAAGTGACTCCAGGGATAGGGCAGTTAGATCTTTACAAAATGTCAGGGCAAAAACAAGTTCCTGTTTTAAAAGACGGGGAAACTGTGATCGCTGATTCGACAGAAATTGCTTTTTATTTGGATCGAAAATATCCAGAAAAGCCGATTATTCCTACTGATCCTCTATTGCGAGGACAATGTTTATTAATAGAAGAATGGGCCGATGAATCCATTGGAATTAAAGGTAGAATTGCCCTAATTGGTGCCTTAAACAAAAATCCTAATTTCCGGACTTCTATCCTACCCAAAGAAGTTCCTGACGTTCTGAAAAAGATAGTTGGTGCGGTTCCTGGAGACTTACTAAGCGTTTTAGGAACTGGGGTAGGATTTGGCCCCGATGCCGTTAAAGAAGCTAACAAAGCCCTGAAACAAGATTTAGAAGCTCTCAGCCTTATTTTACAAAATCGTCCCTATTTAGTAGGAGACCAACCTACCTTAGCAGATTTGGCTGTTGCCGGATTAAGTATTATTTTAAAGCAACCTGGGGGCGACTATTTGGAGATTCCTAATAGTCTCAAAGGAAAGGGAATTCCTGGGTTAGCGGATAACACAGCTTATGATACCTTTTTCCTATGGCGCGATCGCCTCTATATGGAATATCGAAAACCCATCTCTAGTAGGATTTCAACAGAAGAATCACCAACTACTATTAATATAGACTAGGCAGACAAAGGGCGGTAATTAGAGAGAGGATAAGAGAAGGAGTTTGTAGAAGTTTAACAGTGCTAAACTTGACATATAGGCTCTTCAAAGAAATCCTATATTCTCTTCGATAACTTCTTTTGTCAATCCTAAAATTTCATCAGTGCAATCAAACAAAAAACCGATAGAATTTTCAAAAAATTAGGAAAAAAAAGTCATGAAAACCTCAGATAAAGACTTTAAAGTCTCGAAAACAGAACAAGAATGGCAAAAAATTCTTACCCCAGAACAATTTAAGGTTTTGCGTAAACATGGCACAGAAAGAGCAGGAACCAGTCCTCTAGATAAAGAATATGGGCAAGGGATTTATAAATGTGCCGGATGTGGACAACCTTTATTTACTTCTGATACTAAATATAATAGTGGTACGGGTTGGCCTAGCTTTTTTGCCCCTATTGAAGGAGCAATTGAAACAACGATTGATCGCTCTCTGTTTATGACTAGAACAGAAGTCCATTGTAGCAATTGTGGAGGTCATTTAGGTCACGTTTTTACAGATGGGCCAAAACCCACTGGGGAACGGTATTGTATGAATGGCGTATCTTTAAAGTTTAATCCTAAAGAAGAGGATTAAGAATCAATAGATAGTTGACTTTTTATTAATTGAGGGATTGGCTATATTACTTGACTAGAAAAAGTTATGTAGCCAGTCTCTATTAATTTCAACGCAACAAGCAAAAGTAAGGGGCAAGTAACTTAAAAATTGGCAACGCTTCAGACTATCTGAGTTAAGTAAAAACGAAATACAACCCTAATTTTTTTTAGTTAGCCTGAGTTCGACGTAAGGGAATTTATGGACAATTCACAACCACAAGGGAGTCTCAAACCCCCATTTTCTCATTGAAAAAGCGATGTCAGAACTGGGAGGTTCCCTCCCAGATTATCTGACATCAAGAAATCCTCACTCCGAACACCGAACTCAGGTTAGTTAAAGAAGATTTTGAAAATCGGATATAGTAATCTTAGTTAACACTTAATAAGCAGCAAGAATAACTAACAAGTCAAAATTGTCATCCCTTGCCGTTTTATTCCGCTTTTCAAATCCACAACTTAAACATCGATGGACAATCAAATAATTTCCCTTTTTGAATTCAACCCTAATCGGTTCCATCATCCCACGACAACGTGATTGCCTATCACCTGGATTGAGATCCACATGCTTACTCCAAAGACATTGGGGACAATGATTAGTATAGCCATTTCCTCGTACAAAATAGCCACAATTTTCACAATTAAAATTTTCTTGTTTCCGTTGAAATTTTTTGCTCATTGTTAAAGAAAATTTGGCAGAGAAACAATTTTATTTAAGATAATGATATAAATTTATCCTACAATGAAAGATCGTGGTAAAAAAATAAATTACTTCCAGGAGAAAATCTAATGGCCAAACGAGTCCAAGTGGTCTTAAATCAATCTATCAGCAAACTAGGCAAAGACGGCGATCTCGTCGAAGTCGCACCAGGATATGCTAGAAATTACCTGATTCCTCAGAAATTAGGTGTTCTTGCCACCCCTGGTATTTTGAAACAAGTCGAACAACGTAGAGAAAAAGAGAGACAACGCCTCTTAGCCGAGAAACAAGAAGCAGAAGCCCGTAAAACAGCTTTGGCAACCATTGGACGCTTTACCATTCGTAAGCAGGTTGGGGAAGGAGAAGCCATTTTCGGAACTGTTACCACCCAAGATGTCGCTGAAGCCATTCAAGCAGCCACCAATCAAGAAGTGGATCGTCGTGGCATCACCGTTCCAGAAATTAGTCAAACTGGATTTTATCAAGCAACAGTTAAACTGCATCCCGAAGTAACCGCTGAAATCGAAATCCAAGTCGCACCACTTTAATTTCTGGCTAAAAATCATTGCCATTCGCCTCCATCCGAGTTAATCTGTCAATAATTATTGACAAACATTAACTATAGGAAACTTACATAACATGAAGCAACGTGGCGTAACTGTTTGGTTTACTGGATTAAGTGGGGCTGGCAAAACGACTATCACCCGCGCTTTAGAAGCCAAAATTCGTGAAGCAGGTTATCCTCTAGAAGTTCTTGATGGGGATGTTGTCCGGACAAATTTAACCAAAGGATTAGGATTTTCCAAGGAAGACCGTGACGAAAATATCCGTCGCATTGGATTTGTTTCCCATTTACTAACTCGTAATGGTGTCATTGTTTTCGTTTCTGCTATTTCTCCCTATCGAGCAATTCGCGAAGAAGTCAAACAAAAAATTGGTGATTTTGTCGAAGTTTTTGTTAATGCGCCTTTAGGAGTTTGTGAAGAACGGGACGTTAAGGGATTATATAAACGGGCCAGGGCAGGGGAAATCAAATCCTTTACTGGAATTGACGATCCTTATGAACCTCCTCTAAACCCAGAAGTAGAATGTCGCACCGATCTTGAGACCTTAGAAGAAAGTGTCAACAAAGTTTGGCAAAAACTTGAAACAATGGGCTATCTTGCCAAACCTGTTAGCGTTTAATCAACCCAAGGCTCAAAATTCCTGATAATCTGAATATTGTCAAGAATCACAGGTATCAGCAAGCGTGAAAGTCTTAGTGGTTGGTAATGGAGGGCGGGAACACGCCCTCGCTTGGAAATTACTTCAGTCTCCCCAGGTAGAACGGTGTTTTTGCGTTCCTGGTAATGGGGGGACTGCTTTATTGCAAGGATGTCAGAATATTATCTTAGCAGTGGATGACTTTGTCGGTATGGTTCAAGTTGTTCGAGAACAAGACATTGACTTAGTTGTAGTAGGGCCAGAAGTTCCCCTTGCTCTAGGCATTACTGATTATTTACAAAAAATTGGCATTAAAGTATTTGGCCCGACTCAGGCGGGGGCGCAAATTGAGTCCAGTAAATCTTGGGCAAAAACCTTAATGACCGATGCTGCTATTCCTGTTGCCCAAGGAGAAAGCTTTACAGATGCTCAAGCGGCTAAAGCTTATATTGCTCAACAAGGGGCCCCCATTGTGGTAAAAGCTGACAGTCTAGCGGCAGGAAAGGGAGTAATTGTTGCTCAGACGGTGTCAGAAGCGCAAGCAGCAGTCGATACCTTAATAAATGAGGGATTTCCCCTAATTGTTGTAGAAGAGTGTTTAACGGGCGAAGAAGTGTCTATTCTTGCCCTGACTGATGGCATCACAGTACGTCCTTTACTCCCAGCACAAGACCATAAGCGTATTGGGGAAGGAGATACGGGAATCAATACGGGGGGAATGGGGGCTTATGCTCCTGCTCCTATTGCCACACAGAACTTATTAGAACGGGTACAAACTGAGATTTTAGAGCCGACGGTGGCCGCTTTACGTCAACGAGGCATTGCTTATTGCGGGGTACTGTACGCCGGGTTAATGGTGAGTCCGGATGGTGATCCCAAAGTTTTAGAGTATAACTGTCGCTTTGGTGATCCTGAAACTCAAGCCATTTTACCCCTACTAGAAACACCCCTCGATCAAATATTATTAGCTTGTGTAGAAAAACGTTTGGGAGAGTTGCCTCCATTACAATGGCATTCAGGAACGGCTGTCTGTGTGGTGGCTGCGTCTCAAGGGTATCCTGGAAGTTATGAGAAAGGCAAAATAATTACAGGCATTGATAAGGCTGAAGCATTAGGAGCAACTGTGTTTCAAGCGGGAACACGATTAGAAGGCGCACCGCAAAGCGGATCTCTCCAAGATCCCCTATTAACGGACGGGGGAAGGGTTTTAGGGGTGACAGCAGTGGGTGAAGATTTTCAAGCAGCCATCCAAGCTGTCTATACTTCTATTGAACAGCTTAGTTTTCCAGGGATTTACTACCGTCGTGATATTGGTCATCGTGCCATTTCAGAGCAATGAAGTATTTTTCTTCTGCCTTCTAAAGATGCTAAAGGATGGAGATTCCCTTCTCCATTGAAAATCCTTTGGATATTGCCATCCCAGTTTTGCCAGTAATGTTTCTATTATCAAATGGAAAAAATAATACTACACATAATTTTTCTCTTCATCTCCCTACTTCCTCATCAATGACAGTGGTTGGTTAATATCTTAAGACTAAGTTTATTTTAAGATTAGGTTAATTTACCTCAAATCTTATAACAATCCCATCAATTTCTCTGTATTCAAAAATTCTCGGCTATCTTAGAAATTGATGGGACAAAAAAGCGACTGGATTTTCAACCTCTGAATGGATTATGGTACCTATTCATCTCGAACCTCTAAAGGTAGAACGAATTTCGGTAGCGATCGCTGATCTTCCCCTTGGTTTAGTGGGGATAAAATTGATTCACCTCTCTGACTTTCATTATGATGGACTGCGTTTATCTGAGGAATTATTACAAGAGGCGATCGCTATCAGTAACCTGGAAAATCCTGATTTGATTTTACTGACGGGTGACTATATCACCGATCAACCCGATCCCATTGATGAATTAGCGTTGAGACTGCAATCTCTCAAAAGTCGTAGTGGTATTTATGCGGTTTTAGGCAATCATGATTGTTATCGTCGTAATGCCAAAGCGAGAGTAATTAAGGCGTTAAACGGAATTGGTGTCAATGTTCTTTGGAATCAAATTGCAACACCATTTGGGACAAATTTCCCGATTGTCGGGTTAGCAGATTTTTGGTCATCAGAGTTTAATCCGGCTGCTGTAATGACACAACTTGCGCCTAATATTCCTCGTTTAGTCCTATCTCACAACCCTGATACTGCGGCAATTCTGCAACAATGGCGAGTCGATTTACAATTATCTGGTCATACTCATGGGGGTCAAGTGACTATTCCAGGGTTGGGGACAGCAGCGTTTTTTATTCAACAGATGAGTCAATATACCCCTCGAATATTACATCCTTGCATTCCTTTCGTTAAAGACTGTTCTAAGGTGGTCAAAAATTGGCAATGGGCCGAAGGATGGCATCAATTACACTATAATCAACTCTATGTTAATCGTGGCTTAGGTACTTATTTTCCAGGGAGATTTTTTTGCCCCCCCGAACTCACAGTAATTACTTTAAGAAGCCAAGTTGCTTACTAATTATGTCTAAAAACCAAACAATAAAAACATAACAAATCAAGGGGCTAACTTGTTGACTAATTAACCACAAAAAAGATAATGTTTCAAATATTACTTTATCTAATAATCCCCAATTTATTGGTAATACCTGAAATTTAATAGCATGAAAAAGATTAATATTATTACAGTTAATAATAATGGAGGATTAACCAGAGATGCTAA
>JBCDDV010000008.1:0-15343 GCA_039180145.1 Cyanobacteria bacterium P01_G01_bin.49
CCATAATATTAGCAATTCCTCCCCCATACAATGTCATGAAGTGGTCTACATAATGATTAATTAATACAGCTAGAATGGCAATACCTTTTAAAAGGTCGCCGGTTTCCTTGGTCCCCGTTTTTGGAGAATTGATATATGTTACTTCTCGCACAACATTCATTTCTTTGTCCTCTCAGATTAGTTTTTTAATTTCGCCCCATCTCTACCATTATTTTATTTAACGTGTTGTATCATATGCGACGTTTGGTTGATCAAAGTATCAAGCAACAATTACTCAAGCCCAAAATGACACTTACAAACCTGTCAAATTTGGAGAAGTAATGGAGTTATAGACAATATTGACTTATGAGAAGGAAATAGTAATATACAAACTTCCTTTTCTGGAAATAATATCCAATTAACAAGATAATCCTACTAAGATTGTAATTGTCGTTCGGGCAAAAGTAATTGACATTTAATACTCTTGAACAGATACCTTAGACCCAGTACGATCATTGAAGAATGAAACCCAACACAATTAACTGTTCCATTCCAACTAAATTTTCTAAAGCCTTTTGAAAACCAAATTTAAAGTTAATCTCACCAAAAAGATAAACCCAGCAGAAACTCTGCCGGGTTACTTCAAGCAAACGGGTGGGTTATTATTCTTTTCCCTTAGCGTCTGATTTTTTGCTTTGTTTTTTCCCACCTTTGCTAATCATTGCATAACGTTTTTGGAAACGATCCACCCGACCTTCGGTATCAATAATCTTTTGGGTTCCAGTGTAAAAAGGATGATTTCCTGACCAAACTTCTACACTAATTTCGGGTTGGGTCGAACCAACAGTCATGACAACTTCGCCATTACACATAACTTTGGCTTCAGGATACCAAGTGGGATGAATATCAGGTTTAGGCATATCAAATAGTCTCCTTACTAAATAGATAAAACGTGATTAGTAATCAAGGGATCTTCCAACTTATCGTTTGGAATACTGAGGTGCTTTACGTGCTTTATGTAAACCATATTTTTTCCGTTCCTTAGCACGGGGATCGCGAGTCAAATACCCTTCACTTTTCAAAGGCTGACGGTTTTCCGGTGCTAGTTCACATAAGGCTCTGGCAACCCCTAGTTTAACCGCATCTGCTTGACCAGTTAAACCACCACCATGGGCCCTAACCAAAATATCATAATCGCTTTCTAGCCCCAAGGTTTCCAGAGGTGCTTTGATTCCTTGAAGGTACTTAGCAATTCGATTAAAGTAGATGTTACCTGCTTTACCATTAACCGTGATTTCGCCACTACCTGGTACCAGGCGAACTCGCGCCACTGCCGATTTGCGGCGGCCGGTTCCCCAATAAACAACTTTATCTTTAGTTTCTGTTGCTTGCATTATCTATCTCCGTTAGGAATGGTGTTTAGGTTTAATATTTCGGGTTGTTGAGCTTGATGGGGATGATCAGGCCCTGGATAAACTTTTAACTTAGTAAACAATTTGCGGCCTAGGGCATTTTTGGGTAGCATTCCCTTAATCGCCTGTTCAATAATTCTCTCAGGAATGCGTTTTTGCAGTTTCTCAAAGGTTTCTGTTTTCATCCCTCCAGGTCTTCCAGAGTGGCGGCGATAAAGCTTTTGGGTGCTTTTTCTCCCAGTGATGACAACTTTTTCCGCATTAACAATGACCACAAAGTCTCCCGTATCTATATGAGGAGTAAAAGTGGGTTTATTTTTCCCCCGCAAGATTTGGGCAACTTCAGAGGCGAGTCTTCCTAAGCGTTGATCGGCTGCGTCAACGACGTACCATTTGTGGTCAAGGATTTCTTGGTTTGGTGTTATTGTTTTATTCATGGGTAACTAATCAATTGAATGGAAATCGTCTCGATTGATGATGGTTTAATTCCTGGCAGAATCAAGAGAATAAGGAAGTTGATGATGATCAAGGACTGGATTAAAAACAAACAGAGGCTGAGTATCAAACCAAATTTGTGAAGGTAAAGGAAAATTTTGATATCCGACTCGCAATAAACAAAGTCCCTTGGCAGGTGCCGCATACTTTACTTGTTGACGCTGCTGATTGCGCCAAATTTCGATAAAGTTCACTAAAGACCGTTTTTTACTGCCAACTTCAACCAACATCCCCACTAACAACCTGACCATCCCATACAAAAAGCCACTGGCTTGGATTTCTAAGTGTACAAAAGATCCTTGCCGATAGCATTGGACTGCTTGCACTTTTACCAAGGAATCACGTCGTTTTGACCCTGAGCGTCGAAAAGCTTCCAAATTATGCTCTCCAAGCAGTGGACTCAGTGCTTCGTTGATCAACCCGACTTCTAGTGGCAAATGATAATAGTGCCAACAAAAAGGGTTAACAAAGAGGTTGGGTTGTTTGTCAGTGTAGAGAGTGTAACGATAACGTCGCCATTGAGCCGAAAATCGAGCGTGCCAAGTGGTGTCAACTTCAGCAGATCCCCGAATTAGGATATCTTCTGGTAAGCGCGAGTTTAATATCTTAGCCCACCGAGCTGCAGGAATAGGACTCTCATAATCAAAATGAGCGACTTGTGCTGCGGCATGAACCCCAGTATCAGTCCTTCCTGCTCCATGTATAGTCACAGGCGTACCCAAAACTTGAGCGATCGCCGTTTCAATCTCTTCTTGAACACTCCGATGGTTTGGTTGTCGCTGCCAACCATAAAAACGACCTCCTAGATATTGAATCACTAGGGCTACCCGTTTTTTCTTTATGGTTTGTTTGACAACATTTACCATCACCTTCAGATCCCAACATTTCCCTTAATTATTTTAAACCAACTCAATAATGGCCATTTCGGCGTTATCTCCGCGACGGCGCAAGGTACGAACAATCCGAGTATAGCCTCCATTGCGATTGCCATAGCGTTCTTGGGCTTCGGCAAACAAAGCGTGAACTAATTGCTTGTCATAGAGATAGCCCATTGCTCTACGTCTAGCGGCTAAAGAGCCATCTTTGGCTAGGGTAATCATTCGTTCAACTTCTGAACGAACTACCTTAGCACGAGTTTTAGTGGTTTTGATTTGCCCATGACGAATTAGCTCGGTTGCCAGCGATCGCAGCAAGGCGTTTCTTTGGTCAGCGGGCTTTCCCAGTTGCGGGACACGACACTGATGACGCATAGTTTTTATAGCTCCCTTGGGTGATTTCACTTGATCGATCCTTTCCCAATTCTCACCACAAATACCGTGAAAATTGGCGAGAATTAGGCTTTGGTTTTTTCTTGAGGTAGGGTAATCCCTAACCGTTTCTGCAAGGCTTCAATGACTTCTTCGGCTGATTTTTGCCCAAAATTCTTAATTTCTAAGAGGTCTTCTTGGCTATAATCTAATAAATCAGCCACTGTGTTAATTTGGGCCCGCTTTAAACAATTGTAAGCCCGTACAGATAACTGAAGTTCTTCAATAGGAATCTGACTTTGAGGATTATCCTCATCTGGGTATTCAGGAGGACTGGTTTCTAGCTGATTAAGATCCTTGAGGGGGTTAAACAACTCAACGATGATATCGGCCGCCTCAGATAGAGCTTCTTTGGGGTTGAAGCTGCCATTTGTCCAAATTTCTAGGAACAAACGATCTTGCATTTCCTCGTTATCTCCTCTCATGCTTTCCACGCTGTAGTTAACCTTGGTCACTGGCATGAAAACTGCGTCAATTTGTAAGAAATCGAGAGAAGTCGTTTCATCTTTCCCACGATCAATCGCTGAATAGCCACTTCCTTTTTCAATGCGGAACTCCATTTCTAATTTGGCTCCTTCTGTTAAAGTGGCCACATATTGAGTGGGGTCAACCACTTCTATGCCTGAATCTAAAAGAAATTGCGCCGCTGTGACGTTAGCTGGTCCCACAGCCACAAGACGACCAACTTGGGGCTGCTCTGTATAGCTTTTGAGGACAATTTCTTTCATGTTAAGCATGATTTCTAGTACGTCCTCTCTCACACCAGGAATCGTAGCGAATTCATGGTTAACCCCCGCAATCCGAATGGCAGTAACCGCTGTTCCCTCTAGATTCGCTAATAAGACTCGCCTGAGGGCGTTGCCAATGGTTGTTCCTTGACCCCGTTCTAGGGGTTCTAGAACAAATTTACTATATTGACTCTGATTTTTTTGAGTCTTAGATTCTATACACTCAATTTGAAATTGCGCCACGACCGTGACCTCCCTTCATTGTCAAATGCCTCCCAGACACACGTTTTTGTGTCTGTCCTAACGCCAGATATTCATAGTTTTTGAAGATGAGTAACTGTTGGCTACACCCGGCGTCGTTTGGGGGGACGACAACCGTTATGGGGAATGGGGGTAACATCCCGAATTAAAGTAATTTCTAAGCCAGCCCCTTGGAGTGCGCGAATCGCTGTTTCTCTTCCGGCTCCTGGCCCACTCACCATGACCTCTATTTGCCGCATCCCTTGATCAATGGCTCTACGAGCTGCTGAATCAGCAGCCGTTTGTGCTGCGAAAGGCGTTCCTTTTTTGGCTCCTTTGAAGCCACTCGAACCAGAAGAAGCCCAAGAAATTACATCCCCTTTCGTGTCGGAAATCGTAACGATAGTATTGTTGAAGGTAGATTGAATGTGAGCAACGCCGTTGGGAACGTTTTTTTTCTGCTTTTTTGCGCCGCTTTTTTTGGTTGGTCGCGCCATAATTTTCCGTTGAAATCTCTTTGTAACTTAGTTGTCAATAAATACCAATTATTTCTTTGCTGGTGCTTTTTTCTTCCCAGCAACTGTGACTCGTCTGCCACGACGAGTTCTTCCATTGGTTCGTGTTCGCTGTCCTCTAACGGGAAGACCTTGACGGTGACGACGACCTCGATAGGTTCCAATGTCTACTAATCGCTTAACATTCATCATTTCCCAACGTCTCAAATCTCCTTCGATTTGATAATTGGTTTCGATGTAAGCTCTTAGGGTGGCGACATCTTCATCGCTTAAGTCCCGAACACGGGTGTCGGGATTGACCCCTGTTTCTGCTAAAATTTCCTGAGATCGTGATAAACCGATACCATATAGATAAGTGAGTCCTATCTCGACGCGCTTATCTCTGGGCAGGTCTACACCAGATATCCTTGCCACGTTGCTTCTCCCTCTAACATGCTTGTGTTCATCTCACTTTGTCTGTTGGAACTTTGAATATTGGGCAGCTAACCCTAACCTTGACGTTGTTTGTGCTTTGGGTTAGGACAAAGCACCATAACTCGCCCTCTTCGCCGAATTACGCGGCATTTTTCACACATTTTTTTGACTGATGCTCTAACTTTCATTGTTTTTTCTACAGCATGACTGCAAGCTTATCATTATAACAAAAATTACTTTTTAAATCAGCTAATATAGTAATCTGAGTAATCAAAGTCAAAGAGTTTCTTTTCTAACCTCTTACTTTTTACCTTTGAGCCGATAAGTAATTCTGCCTTTGGTCAGATCATAGGGGGTCAATTCTACTTTGACGCGATCGCCCGGCAGAATTTTGATGTAATTACGGCGGATCTTGCCCGAGATATGGGCTAAAACATTAAACCCATTATCAAGATCTACCCGAAACATCGCATTAGGAAGAGATTCTGTCACTGTTCCTTCCATTTCAATTAAATCTTGTTTTGCCACAATGTGGTGCCTCAAATAGTATACTTAAGAAAAGATTGACTCTCTTAACTGTTAGACTTTTCTCCTACAGCAAAGAAAGGTCATGGTCAACTTTCCATTACATATCTTAGCAAACCTCCTTCTAACCCTTGTTTTTTCACTAAATTAAACTCAACTATTTAGATGAGAACTCTTTTTAAGGCGTTTGTCACTTCTTGAGGATGGCGGTTACCATCAATAGAATAAAGTTTTTTTTGTTGACCATAATAGTCAATGACTGGCTGAGTTTGTTCTCGATAGACTTCTAAACGACGACGAATCGTCTGTTCATTGTCATCTTTACGCCCTCGTAACAAAAGACGTTCAATCAGGACTTGATCAGGAACTTCTAAATTGACCGCTTGTTCGGAAAACTGATTCAACTCATCAAGTAATTTTTTTAAAAAATCAGCTTGGGAAACGTTACGGGGAAAGCCATCTAAAATCCACCCTGTTTGCGCATCATCCTGACTTAATCTCTCTTTAATCAAACCTAATAATAACGCATCAGGCACCAGTTCTCCTTTGTTAACATAACTTTGTGCTTGGTGTCCCAGAGGAGTTTTTTGGGCGATCGCCTCTCTTAACATTTCTCCTGTCGAAATATGAGGCATCTTCAGTTGTTCCGATAACAGTTGCCCTTGAGTTCCTTTTCCCGAACCTGGGGGGCCTAAAAAAATTAATCCCTTCCCTTTTATCATAGTTTTATCAGTGTTTTTTGAATCTCATCAAACCTTGGGCTAGGGAACCCGAAAGTTCCTCACCCTAGTTAATTATTGTTTAATCATGCCCTCATAGCGTTGAGAGATGACGTAGGTTTGAATTTGCTTGGCAGTATCAATGGCAACCCCTACTAAAATCAGTAAGGAAGTTGCTCCTAACCCTCGGAATGTGGTAACACCAGTTGCCCCTTCTACTAAGGTAGGAACTGTAGCCACAAAGCTCAAAAAGATTGCTCCTAGGAAGGTCAAACGATTAAGAACCCCTTCTAAATATTCTTTCGTTTTTTCGCCTGGGCGAATACCAGGAATGCTCGCGCCCATTTTCTTAAGATTTTTAGAGACATCTTCAGGATTGACGATCAAAGAAGCATAAAAGTAGCTAAAAAACAGAATTAAAAGCGAATAAACCCCCACATAAACCCAGGTTCCTGGTCGTAGGGCATTGGTAACTTGTATCAAAATCTGGTTGACTGCTCCTTCATTACCAAAAAATCCTGCCAATGATTGGGGTAGAATCAAAACGGCAGAGGCAAAAATAATTGGCATAACCCCCCCTTGATTCAGTCTCAGGGGTAAATAACTGGTTCTTTCCCGATAAAGTTTTCGTCCTACCTGACGACGGGCTGAAATAATAGGAATGCGTCTGGTTCCTTCTTGAACAAAGACAATACCCACAATCATGACCAAGAAGACCAGTAACAGGATAACAACTTGAGCGACAGCTTGTCTCCCTCCAGTTTGGGCATAATCAATGGTTTGTCCTAGGGTTCTCGGTAAACTCGCGACAATATTGACAAAAATCAATAAAGAAGCTCCATTACCGATACCGCGTTCTGTAATTAACTCTGATACCCACATGACAAACATTGAGCCAGCAGTCAAAGCGAGAGCCGTTTCAGGAATAAACCAAAAACTATCGACCAGAGCATATTCCCGCAGTAAGCCAACAGTAATGGCTGTACTTTGAATGACACACCAACCAAGGGCTACATAACGAGTAATTTGGGAAATTTTACGCCTTCCCGCTTCTCCCTCGTTTTTTTGCAAATCTTCCAAGGCAGGAATTGCTGCCGTTAGTAGCTGCATAATAATGGAGGCGTTGATATAGGGAAGAATCCCTAGAGCAAAGATTCCCAGGGTAGAAATTCCCCCTCCCGTAAAGATATCTAGAAACCCTAAAACGGGGCTGTTACTAATCGCAGCAGCAAATGCGTCTCGATTAATGCCTGGTATGGGAATAAAGATCCCAAAGCGAATTAAAATTAGTAAACCGATGGTAATTAACAGCCGGCCTCGAAGCCCGGCTGCTTGAGCCATCTGCAAAAATGTCTCTTGTGCTGTAGGTGTTTTATCTCGACTGACAACCATTAATGGCGACCTCAGTGATCAATGATTACTTATTAATTATCAATGGTATGTGACATTTTACTCAGAAGCCATTGACAAGTTTTGACAACTTCCTCCTGCACTTTCAATTTTTTCTTGGGCAGCTTTGGTAAAAGCAGCAGCTTTTACTGTTAAGGAAACTGTTAATTCCCCGTCCCCTAGAATTTTCAGGGGGCCATCGTTGGTGGTAATTAATCCTGCTTCTATCAGACTTTCTATGGTTACTTCCGACTGAGGGGGTAAAGTGTTCAATTTACCCACATTAATAATGGTGTAGCAACTCGGATTAACTAAAGGAAAATGTTTTAATTTAGGTACCCGTCGATACAGAGGCATTTGACCCCCTTCAAATCCAGCTTTAGTACCTGTTCCTGAACGAGATTTTTGACCCCGCATACCAAAGCCGCAACTGGCACCTTGTCCAGCAGAAATACCTCTCCCAACCCGACGACGACGTTTTGTTGACCCTTCTTTGGGAGTAATGTCGTGAATTCTCATAATGTTTTTCTAGTTGAACGATATGTAAGGGTAAACCTGGAGCAATAGTTGTAAGACTATGTATAGAGATGTTCTAAAGGAACCCCTCTTTCTTGAGCCACTTCAGAGAAGCTACGCAGGGTTTCTAGGGCATCAATAACCGCTCTAGCATTATTGAGGGGATTATTTGATCCGAGTTGCTTAGCCAGAATATTTTTAATCCCAGCCAATTCTAAAACAGTTCGCACGGCTCCCCCAGCAATTACCCCAGTCCCTGGCGCAGCAGGACGAACCATTACTTTAGCTCCACCAGAAACCCCTTTAGCGCGGTGAGTGATGGAACTTGACTTGGTTAAAGAGACATCTATGAGTTGTTTTTTGCCGTCAGCGACCCCTTTGCGAACCGCTCCGATCACATCTCCGGCTTTGCCAACCCCTACCCCAACTTGGCCATTTTCATTACCAACGACAACAATGGCCCGGAAACTCAATTTTTTTCCTCCTTTGACCACTTTACTGACACGACGAATTTGAATGACGCGTTCTTGCCAATTGGTTTCTTTTGCTTTAGCTCTGCTAGTTTTACGACTTTTTGCCATAGTAATTACCACTTAGTGTCAAAATATTAATCGTTTTGTTTAAAACTGTAATCCTGCTTCACGAGCCGCCTCTGCCAATGCTTTGACTCGGCCGTGGTAAAGATTACCTCCCCTATCAAAAACAACTTGTTCGATGCCTTTAGCCAGAAGTCTTTCTGCTACCAATTTGCCGACGGCAGCAGAAGCTGCAGTGGTTGCCCCTGATGTGAAGGTTGTTCTGAGATCAGGTTCTAAACTAGAGGCGGCTACTAAAGTATGCTGCTCTACATCATCAATAATCTGGGCATAGATATGATGATTGGAACGGAATACAGCCAAACGGGGACACTCTGGCGTACCACTGACTTTTTTGCGAATGCGTCGATGACGACGTTTTAATGATGCTTTGCGCGTGAGTTTCATAATTATTTCTTACCTGCCTTACCCGCTTTACGTCTGACAAATTCATTAAGATAACGAATACCTTTCCCTTTATAGGGTTCTGGAGGACGAACGGCACGAATTTTGGCAGCAATATTACCAACAATTTCTTTGTCAATGCCACTAACAATTACTTGAGTATTGTTTTCAACAGCGACTTGAATGCCTTGGGGCATGTTCATTTCCACTGGTTTACTATAACCGACATTGAGGGTTAATTTGCTTCCTTGTGCCTGGGCCCGGTAGCCAACCCCTTGAATGCTGAGGCGTTTTTCAAAGCCTTGAGAAACCCCATCAACCATGTTAGCGACGAGGGTACGGAATAGTCCATGACGTTCGCGGGCAGTTCTTGAATCATCTTGTCGCTCTACGAGGAGCGTTTCACTGTCTTGGGTTACTTTAACTTGACCGGGAAGGTCAAGTTCTAAAGAACCTTTTGGCCCAGTGACTGCAATATGTTGCCCTTTGATGTCAACAGTGACTTTTTTGGGCAGTGGAATGGGACGTTTACCAATACGAGACATAGGTCAGTTTTATATTAGTTGTAATTCAGTCTGGTGTTGCCAAGGTTGAGGGTTAAACAGGGACTGAAACATTACCAAACGTAGCAAAGGACTTCACCCCCTACATTTTGGCGACGGGCTTCTCGATCCGTCATAATCCCTTTAGAAGTGGAAATAATGGCAATGCCAATGCCGCCAAGAACCCTGGGTAAATCTTTGCGGTTGGAGTACACTCGTAAGCCTGGTTTACTGACCCGTTGTAGAGTATTGATAATCGGCTGACGATTTCTTTCTTTGTACTTTAAAGAAATAATGAGATATTTTTTGATCCCTTCTCCGACTTCTTCAAAACTCTCGATAAAGCCTTCTTCTTGGAGAACGTGGGCAATACTACGAGTCATTTTAGTGGTCGGAACTTGAGTTGTGGGGTGGCGTACCGCACAAGCATTGCGGATACGAGTGAGCATATCTGAGATAGTATCGTTAGGTGCCATTATTACTGATAAATTTCTCCTGTAAGGTGAAGAATTGATTAGGTACGGAAGGGCATTCCCATTTCTTTGAGCAACGCACGCCCTTCTTCGTCAGTCTGGGCAGTGGTAATGATGGATACATCCATGCCTCGAATTTGATCGATAGTGTCATAATCAATTTCGGGAAAAATCAGTTGTTCACGGATGCCAAGGCTATAGTTTCCCCGTCCATCAAAGCTCTTGGGACTAATGCCGCGAAAGTCTCTAATGCGTGGTAAGGCCAAGTTGATCAAACGATCAAGAAAGGCATACATTCGTCCTGAGCGTAAAGTGACCATTACCCCAACAGGCATCCCTTCACGAATTTTAAAGCCGGCGATCGCCTTTTTGGCTCTGGTAACAACGGGTTTCTGTCCAGTAATGGTGGCGAGTTCGGTAATAGAAGATTCTAAGGCTTTAGCATTTTGAGAAGCTTCTCCGAGTCCCCGATTAACAGTGACTTTGGAGACCTTGGGAACTTGATGAATATTACTATAGCTAAACTCTTCTTGCAGTTTAGGGACGATTTTTTCTTGATAAAAGGTTTTGAGTCGGGGTTGAGTCATGATGTTTTTGTCCTTATCCCTGGGCTTGGTCAGGGTGATGATCAATTATGAGTGATGAATTATTGATATTTTGGGATTCATCATTTATTAGGTAATATTTAATCGATGATTTCTCCTGTTTTTTTGAGCATTCGTACTTTACGTCCTTCTTCGGTAAAGGTGTAAGCGATACGACTCGCCACTTGCTCTTTATTGGAGTACAACATAACATTGGAGCTATTAATGGGCCCCTCAAAGGTAGCAATTTGTCCAGATTCTCCCTCTTGCTGAGGTTTAACGTGCTTGGTTCTAACGTTGACTCCTTTAACTACCACTTGACCCGTTTTGGGAATGGTTTTCAGGATTTCGCCAACTTTTCCCTTATCCCGGCCGGAAATCACTTGAACTGTATCTCCAGTTTTGACGTGCATTTTGTAACGCTTGAGAGGCGTTTTTTTGTAACTCATTTAGAGTACCTCCGGTGCCAAGGAAACAATTTTCGTATAGCTTTTGTCTCGTAGTTCTCGGGCCACAGGACCGAAAACCCGAGTGCCTCTAGGATTGCCGTCAGCGTTGATAATGACGGCGGCATTATCATCAAAACGAATACTCATACCACTAGCTCGTCTTAGGGGTTTACGAGTCCGCACAATAACTGCCCTGACAATATCTGAGCGTTTGATAGGCATATTGGGAATAGCATCTTTGACGACAGCAACAATTTCATCCCCAATTTCCCCATAGCGACAATTTCCGGTTCCTAGGACGCGTAAACACATTAATTTACGGGCCCCACTATTGTCGGCAACATTTAAGTAGGTTTGCTGTTGAATCACAGTGATAATTAGGTGATTAATGAGAGGTTAAAATTTCAGTGACCACCCAGCGTTTCGTTTTACTGAGGGGACGACTTTCTCGAATGCGAACGCGATCGCCTTCTTGACAATGATTTTCTTGATCATGGGCTTTAAATTTCTTGGTTTTTACCATGATCTTGCCGTATTTGGGGTGAGGTGAGCGGTTTTCAATGGCAACCACCACGGTTTTATCCATTTTGTTACTCACCACGACTCCCACTCTTTCCTTAATTGCCATAATGGGTTTATTCCTCCGCTGGTGGCGTAGATGACGACAAATCGTCGGCTGCTAATTGACGTTCTCGTTCTAGGGTTAATAGTTGAGCCATGCGATGGCGAGTATGCTTAAACTCGTGAGGTTTTTCTAGGCGACGAGTGGCTTGTTGAAACCTCAAATCAAAGAGTTTACGCTTGGTTGCCAGAATTTCTTCAGTCAATTCTTGATCGCTCAGTTTTCTTGCGTCTTCTATTTTGGGTAGGGGCATGATTTAGATATACTCCTCTTGGCGCGTAATAAACTTGGTTTTGATGGGTAATTTCTGAGCAGCTAAGCGCATGGCCTCACGGGCAACCGGTTCTGCTACTCCTGATAACTCAAACATGATTCGTCCAGGTTTGACGACAGCAACCCAGTATTCAGGAGAACCTTTCCCTGATCCCATACGAGTTTCAGCCGGACGCATGGTGACAGGTTTATCGGGAAAAATCCGAATCCAAATTTTACCGCCCCTCTTGATGTAACGAGTCATCGCACGACGAGCGGCTTCGATCTGGCGGGAGGTAATCCAACAAGGCTCAGTAGCTTGTAGGGCATAATCCCCAAAATTCAGGGTACTGCCCCGATAAGCTAGGCCTCTCATGCGCCCTCGCTGTTGTTTACGGAATTTTGTTCTTCTTGGACTAAGCATTTTACTTATCAGTGATTAGTTATCAGTTTGGTCGGTTACTGAATCGAGTTATTACTATTCATCAGAACGGTCTTCAAATTGTTGACGGCGACGACCTCGTCGAGGAGTTTGAGAAGGGTTAATAACAGGTTGTTCCTCTTGTCCCGGAATAATTTCTCCTTTGAAGATCCAAACTTTGACCCCTAAAATACCATAGGTGGTTTGGGCTGTTTTATAGGAATAGTCAATGTCGGCTCTTAGGGTATGTAGTGGCACTCTACCTTCTCGTACCCACTCAGTCCGGGCAATTTCTGCTCCGTTGAGACGGCCACTAACTTGAATTTTGATGCCTTTGACTTCTGCTCGCTGAGCGCGCTGAACCGCTTGACGGACAACTCGACGAAAGGAAACCCGCCGCTCTAACTGTTGGGTAATGTATTCGGCGATGAGAGCAGCATCGGCATCAACTCGTGAGACTTCAATCACATTAATGCGAATTTGACGGTTGCCGCCTAATTTTTGCTGTAGTCCGACACGCAGTTGCTCGATACCACTGCCGCCTCGTCCCACGACTACCCCTGGTCGTGCTGTATGAATTCCCAGGTCTATTTGATCGGCTTTACGCTCGATGCGGATGTCGGAAATTCCAGCATTGCTGAGACTTTTTTCGATGTGCTGGCGAATTTTGAGATCTTCTTGTAGTAGACCAGGATAGCGTTTAGTGTCAGCATACCAACAAGATTTGTGTTCTTTGGTAATGCCAAGACGAAAACCAATTGGATGAATTTTTTGTCCCATTTGCCTCTAAGGGTTGCGATATTCGGGTTATTTGTCTGTCACCAAAGGAGCAACAGCGATTGTGATGTGACAGGTGGGTTTGCGGATTTGATAAGCTCGCCCTTGCGCTCTGGGTCGATAACGTCTCAAACTAGGCCCACCATCAGCATATGCTTTGCTGACAACCAAGCTAGATGGCTCAAGTCCTTGATTGTGTTCTGCATTAGCAACGGCTGATCGCAGCACTTTGAGAATTGGTTCACAAGCTCGGTAGGGCATAAATTCAAGAATAATCAGGGCTTCCCGATAGGAACGGCCACGAATTTGGTCTAATACCCGTCTAACCTTAAAAGGAGACATCCGGATGTAGCGCGCGATCGCCTTGGCTTCTGTTGTTGTATCAACTGCCATAGTAGTTTATCTATTAGTAATTCATTAAGGGTTATCTTCGACCAGACTTTTTGTCGCCTTTCGCATGTCCTCGAAAGGTTCTTGTTGGGGCAAATTCGCCTAATTTGTGACCAACCATTTGTTCGGAAATAAAAATAGGAACGTGTTGCTTGCCATTGTGGACAGCAATGGTGTGACCCACCATTAAGGGAATGATGGTTGATGCACGTGACCAGGTTTTGATGACCTGTTTATCTCCTTTTTCATCAAGTTTCTCAATTTTTGTGAGGAGACTATCGGCAATAAAGGGGCCTTTTTTAAGAGAACGACTCATAAGCAATTAGTAGATGAACAACTTAGTAGGCTTGATCAGGGTTACCTGCGACGACGTATAATTAGTTTAGAACTGGCTTTTTTCTTATTGCGGGTTTTCGCGCCTAAAGCGGGTTTTCCCCAAGGAGTCATTGGGCCACTTCTGCCAATGGGGGCCCTTCCTTCACCACCACCATGGGGGTGATCAACCGGGTTCATGACGCTTCCTCTTACGTGGGGTCTCCGCCCTAAGTGTCTTGTCCGTCCAGCTTTCCCTAGTTTCAAGTTTCTGGCATCGCTGTTGCCGACTCGACCAATGGTGGCATAACATTCTTTGCGTACCATTCGCACTTCTTTGGAAGGAAGTCTCAAGGTGACATAGTCTCCTTCTTTGGCAACAACTTGGGCTGATCCCCCAGCCGCACGAACCATTTGACCTCCTTTCCCGGCTACCAGTTCAACGTTATGAACTTCTGTTCCTAGGGGAATACGAGCTAAGGGCAGGGCGTTACCGATTTCAATGGGAGAGTTTTCGCCAGACACTACCATCGCACCGACTTGAATACCCGCAGGGGCTAAAATGTAACGCTTTTCTCCATCTTTATAGAAAAGAATAGCGATCCGAGCATTGCGATTGGGATCGTATTCAATAGCGGCTACTTTAGCAGGAATTCCCCGTTTATCGCGCCGAAAATCGATAATACGATAAAGACGTTTGTGACCACCGCCCCGGTGACGACTGGTAATAATGCCACGATTATTACGCCCTTTTTGATTATGCTTGTAAGTTGTTAGTGATTTTTCCGGCTTACTTTTGGTTATTTCCGCGAAGTCTGAGACAGAAGCTTGTCTTGTTCCCGGAGTGTATGGCCGATAAAAACGAATACCCATGATTATCTGTTATGTAGAATGAGTCGCTATGTTCAAAGTCTGTCGAATAAAATAATTCTCGACAAAGTATGCGTTATACGTCGGGGAATAATTCAATGCTGTCCCCATCTTCTAGGGTAACAATGGCTCGCTTGTACAGGGGTTTATAACCCATAAAGCGACCAACACGACGTTTTTTACGCGGGGGGCGAATGGTATTTACCCCAATAACACTGACATTAAAAAGACTTTCTATGGCTGCTTTGATTTCTGGTTTGGTAGCTTTGGGTAGTACATCAAAGACATATTTATTCTGCTCTAAAAGCAAGGTTGCTTTTTCGGTGATGATCGGTTTGAGGATTAAATCAACGAGATCGCGGGAATTGTACTCAGTCATGGTAAACCTCCTGAATTTTGTCGGTCCCGGCGCCAGTCCCTGCGGCGGCAGGC
>JBCDDV010000009.1:0-14913 GCA_039180145.1 Cyanobacteria bacterium P01_G01_bin.49
AAAATCTACCACAGCCACCCCAGCAAAAATGAACACCCCTAATCCAGAAATAGCAATTTCCAACCAAGTTGGCGTATAAACCCCAAATAAAGAAAATATTAGTTGGCCAACGATCACAACTAATAGGGCGATCATCCCTAAACCGACGGTTTTGGTTAAGGCCATACCGTCCTGTTCAGACAAGTTTGAGCCAACATTGCGGGCCACAACAAAGGTGATCCCACAGCCAAAAGCGGCAATAGCGATGCCTTGAATACCGACTCCTTGAGTACCGAGAGCTACATATATTAAACCACTCAGGGTGTACCCAGAGAGTAAGCTATAAAGAGCTAGTATTGGTAAAGCAAGGTTATTATTCTCTTTTTCAGCGACATTGCGGGCCACAAAAAAAAGAATCAATTCTAAAACAATAGCGACAAAGAAACTAGGGTAAAACAGACCAGGGTTAGATTGGATCATCCCTAACCCACCATAAGTTCCCACGGCAGTTAGAACAAGTCCACCACCGACGAAAGGTAAAGCATTGGCGATAACGTTGGGGCCAACTAGATGCTGACCTTTAACGTCCCGTATCGCTTGACGAAAGTTGCTGGTATTACTCATCAGATATATCTCGACTGATTTAATAGATAATTGAAAGCACCTACTTACATTTTATAGCTGAAATTGAAGGCAAATAGCTAGTAAAGAATACCGAATAGGGAGATGGGGAGATGAGAAATTATGTGTAGCATTATTTTTGAATTTTTATTTAAGCTTGTCTTGTTTGCTGGGTGTGTAGCAAAGCTTTACTGATATTTATACTGAGTTTCTCTATTTGAGGATTTTTGAGTTTACGCAAGATTAATGATGGGTCAGGCAACACTTATTGTTTCTCGGTGTTTATACAGAGTCCTCAAATTGAGATAACGGAGATTTCCGTAAAATGCCGATAGTAAGGAATTTCTCTGAGAAGCACAATAAGGATGTAGGATGTGAACAATGTTCCCTAGTCATCCAGCCATTTTATCAAACCTTATTGTGGATGTAAGACAATGACTACTCAATACAGTAAATCTTCTAAAACCAGTAATATCCGTAATGTAGAACTTTTAAGTTTATATGCCCGTAATCCTTCTTTAAAATTGCGCAATAAATTAGTAGAACATAATTTAGGGTTAGTTCGTCAGGTTGCCCATCGTATCAGTCGGCAATGTCCCGAACCTTACGAAGATTTAGAGCAAATTGGTTATCTCGGCCTTATTCGTGCTATCGAACGCTTTGAACCCAAACAAGGTTGCGCTTTTAGCTCCTTTGCCATTCCTTATATTCGGGGTGAAATGCTACATTATCTCCGTGATAAAAGCAGTACTTTAAGAATTCCCAGACGTTGGCAAGAACTTCACAATAAGAGCAAGAAATTACGCAAGCAGTTAAGAGAACGTTTCGGAAGACCAGCCGTTGATCTCGAATTAGCTGAGGCTTTAGGGGTATCTTTAGAAGAATGGAACGAATGTCAATTAGCGTTACAAAACCGTCTTTTGGTCAGTTTAGACGCAACAGTCAATCAAAATGTAGATTGTTCTATCAGTTTTGGGGATACGTTACCTGATCATTATTATCAAGACAAGCAAACCTTTGAAGAAGATCGCTTACAATTGCAAAGAGCTATTGGTCAATTAGAAGATAAAACCAAGGCTGCCATTGAATATGTCTTTTTACAAGAATTACCCCGCAAAGAAGCAGCAAAACAAATTGGCATTAGTCCCATGACAGTTACCCGTCACTTACAAAAGGGAATTCAACAATTAGAAGTGTTATTAGAACCTCAAGTTGCTTAGGAAATGAGGAGGGCAATTTTTCCGGTTGTTGATCCTGTTTCTAAGGCTTTATGGGCAGCTTCAGCCTGGTCTAAGGGGAAAGTTTGACTCAGGTGTATAGTTAATTTCCCTTCATCAAATAAAGTGCTACATTGTTCGAGAATCTTGGTTTGATGTTGCTGGGCCTGCTTTAATCCCATCAAGGCGGGAGTTAACATCAATTCTAAGCTAATGCGTAAATTTCGATTGCGAGCTACTTTCAGGTTACCCGCAGAAGTATCGGGCTGTAAGATTGTGACAAGATCACCGTAAATTTTAACGGCTTGGCAACTCTCAAAGAAAGTCTGACTTCCCACGGTATCAAAGGCGAGATCGACCCCTTCTCCATTAGTCCAATTCAAGACAGCTTGAACAAAGTCGGTTTGCTTATATAAAATTGGTTCATCTGCGCCGAGTTGGCGAACTAATCTGGCTTTATCGGTTGACCCCACTGTTGTAGCAACTTGGGCCCCTTTAATATTAGCAAGTTGAATGGCTATGTGACCCACACCGCCTGCCCCTGCTTGAATAAGAACAGTTTGACCCGTTTCTAATCTTCCTCGATCATACAGAGATTCCCAAGCCGTAATTAGCACCAAGGGAGATGCGGCGGCTTCTGCAAAAGAAAGAGAAGCCGGTTTAGCAGCGACTAAATGTTCTTCAACCACAGCATATTCTGCGTAATTTCCAGTTCCTGCTTTTCCCAGTCCTCCGGCACAAAAATAGACCTCATCTCCTGGTTTGAAGCGTTTCACTGCATATCCCACCGCTTCAACAATACCAGCCCCATCACAGCCTAAAATAGCTGGCAAATCATCGGGATAAAAAGTGCCTCGTTGCCGCAATTTGGTATCAATGGGGTTAATTCCGGCTGCTTTGAGTTTGACCAGAATTTCTGTTGGTGTCTTGATAGTAGGGTTGGGGACTTCTGAAAGGGTTAAAACATCAGGATTTCCCGATGTCGTCATGATCATAGCTTTCATAGGCTATTTTTGGGCGGCAACAGCAGCAGGTTGAAGTAAACTCAATAGGTGTCCATCGGGAGTTCTCACAGCAGCAACTTTCCCGAAAGAAGGTTCGCGCACTCTCCCTTCTAATTTTGCCCCCATTTCTTCTAATTTAGACAGTAAACCCATCACATCATCCACATGGAAACTAAGAATAGGAGAATGTCCTCCGTTAGGATTTTCTGAAGCTGCGTGTAGGGCAATGGTGGTGCCATTAGCATCTAATTCGGCCCATCCTGGACTAGACATCTTAACGGTCAGTCCTAGTCCTTCACTGTAGAATTTGACGGTGGCAGGGATATCTTTGACCATCAACATGACGTGCCGGAATTCTGCGCTCATAACTGTTCTCCTTGGTGAGGGTTTTTACTTATCTTTACATTTCTTTGGGAATTTTTTCAACAAATTCCAGCAGATGTTCAATAAACTCTGTTGTTGCTCTCATATAGCAAGCGTGTCCTGCGTTTTTTAAGATAACTTTTTGAGCATTGGGTAAAAAGGTTATTAATTCTTCAGCTAAACTAACAGGAACAGTACGATCATTACTTCCCCAAATAGCTAAGGTGGGTAATTTTATTCCCATTAATTGTTCTTTGAATTCTTTAATTCCGACAGGGGCAACTGCCACAAATGCTCCTAATTTATCAGCATATTGGGTAACTAAAGGGAAACTATAACGTCCACTCATAGAGGGAGAAACAATAATAGGATATTTGAGATTTAAACTATCAATAAAGGTAGTGAGAAAGGTTGCTTCAAATCCTAAAAGACTTTGGGATTGACCATAACCAGGTAAATCGATAGCGATCGCACTATAGCCTGCTTTCAATAAAGCTTCTAATACGCCAATTTCCTGCCAAGTTTGGGCTTGAAAACTTGCACCGTGAAGTAATAAAATTGAATCAAGTTGCGGGTTGCCAACTTCTAAATAATGAATTTTTGCACCGTTAACTGATATTTCTTGGGAAATCATTTTTTTTAAAAGTTACTTAAATAATCTTAAATTTCACTCGAATCATCAGTTTTTAACTCTTTAAGTTCCCAGTTTAAATTTTCTCTGGCTGCTTGTTCAAATTTATCTTGAAGCAATTTAGTCTTATAAAGTGGTTTCGTTTCCAATAATCGGTTTAACACTTGGCTACGACCTTGACAATAAATTTCGTCAGAGTAAATTGCATATTATTTTCTGATATTTTTAGTATATTCTACATATTTACTTCTTGCTTCTCCGAGGATAGCTAAATCGAAATCTAGTAACCAATTCGTATCTGATTCTTGATTAAATTGATGATCTATTGTGGCTCTAATTTGCCGAGAGCATTTTTGAATTTTTGAGCTAGGATAGTTTAACGACGATAGTCTTTTTGCCGCTAATTCAGCACTTTCGATTTCGTTATTTTTCTGCCTTACTTGATAGATAATATCATGATAAAATATTGAAAATAATAGAGTGTCAAAATCTTCAATTTGAGTTTGGTACTGATTGGCTAAATCTACTAAATAAACAAGATGGTCGAGGTTGTGATAAAATCTTTTTGATTCTTGGTAGGCAGTGACAATTTCAGTCAAAAGTTCTTGTTGAAGACTTAGGTTTTTGCTGTATTTAGAACTTAATTGTAGCCAAGTCTCTCTTAAATTCATCATTTCGGAATAATTAATATTCGTTGAGTCTCTACAGCATAAAGTTTCATCTTTCAACTTGATTTAACGTGAGTTCGACGAAGGAAATCTCTAGACAACTGGCAACAAGTTTGAAGTCCAAAGCAAGACCTGCTCTTGCTTAAATCCTCATTATCTCGTTAAAGAAATAATAACTCCAACCTCCTAACTCCTAACACCGAACTCACGGTTACTTAGACGAAATACAAAGTGATGGTTATAGACAGAGGAAAAAGCTTACTTTCTTGTTCCTCTTATAACCTTTATTCCATTAAACTATCTTAAGATTGTTATCTTGCCCCAGATTAATTCAGGTTATTGATTTTTGTATGATCGCGTTATCATGACGTTACACTATTTAGCATTTAACATTTATAATTCGTTTGAAAGTAGGTTTGAATCCTCTCCCAAACTTTTTTCTCCTTAAGAAGAGAGGTTGAAACGCGCAATTTTTATTGTTCATTGTTCAATGAAATGTTATCTAGAAATTAAACGTCCTCTAAATCAACCAAAATGTTTCCTTCTTCTTCCTTGACTGAAAACACAGGAAGGGACTTTTCTTGAGAAATCATTCCCATTGCTTTTCCCACCAAAGGTGGCCAGGGTGTCCATTCTTTAACTGCACCTGTTTTCAAATCAAATGCACTGCGGTGCATTGGACAAACAATGGCCCCATCATTAGTGATTTTCCCTTTTTTCATCGATATTTTCAGGTGAGGACATTTATTATTCATTGCATATAATTGTCCCTGATGATTTAGTAATAATAAGTTATGTTTTCCTACCTTGACAACTTGACGAGAACCCACAGGTAAGTCATTAGCAGTAATTACTTTTGTCCAACTCATAGTTAATAAATTTAGATAGATTATCTAAATTACTGTACCATTTTTGGGGTCAAACTGTTGAGCTTGATTCTTACTAATAGCCATCAATATATTAAGATTATAGGCTATCCATCCCCTTAACGATTAATTGAGAAATGAAGGGAATAATATCTTGATTATTACTATGATTTTTACCCTCAGTAAAGACAACTAACAGATAAGGTTGATAATTAGGAATTTCAACATAAGCAGCATCATGACGGACGTGACTTGTCCATCCTGCTTTAGACCATAATTGAGCATCAAACGGTAAACCATCACCAATGAAACCAGTTACTTGATTCTCTTGTTCTGTATTAAGATGACCCGGATCAAGACTGCGTTTTAATAGAGACATCATCTGTTGCGATCGCACAGAAGAAACGGCAATGCCTCCCATAATACTATGTAGTAATCTCGCCACGGCATCAGTCGTCAGCATATTACGATTTTCGAGCATTTTCCCTAAAAATTGCCTTTCTCTGCCATAATGGCCGTCACACCAAGTTTTTTGATTAACATTAATATTGCTTAGTTCTTCCCAACCCAAAGACTGAAAATAACGGTTAATAATATTGCGTTGACTTTGCCAAGTTTCAAAGGGCCCTACAGGTAATTCGGGGCCGCTAGTGGTTCCCGTAAGAATATCGACAACAAGACTTGTGGCATCATTACTGGAGTCTACAATCATATCCCGAATAGCACGGTTTAACTCAGCAGACTCCCCTACCATTTCCCCTTCTAACCATTCATGGATGGCAACGAGATAGAATAGCTTAACGATACTAGCAGGATAAATGCGCTCAATACCACGATAACTAAATCCCCTGACAGGATATTTCCAAAATTCTTCAGCAGAAATTGCTCCCCCTGTATTGACTACTATTGGAGGATCATAGACGATCCAAGTTAATGCTAATTGATCGCGGGCTAATTCAGGAAATTTTGCCCAAATTGTGTCAAGAAGTTCTGTTCCCAAAGATTGTAGCGTGTCATCTTGATGAAAAAAAGTCATAGCGATCGCTGATTGAGCTTTGAAACCACTATATCACTGTTTACTCTTCCCTCATCCTTGATCTAGTTTTTACTACTCTTTCTTTTTAACAAAGCAACTGTCAATTCAACAAGGCCGAGAGAAGACAGATAATAACCGTAGTATGTATTTAGCCATCCCCCAAGCAAGGTAAATTTAGCGAGATTGAAAAGTGAAAGTTCCCGTTTCCACTTTTCGTCGAGAACAATAGTTTCATCTTGACGGCGATCAACACAATTATTACCACGCATACCAATAGAGGTATTTTGTCTATAGTTCAGCATTTGAGGTTCGTAATCTACATGAAGAAAGTCACAGAGATTATTGAGGACTATTCCCGGTTGCGTCGCTAAATCTTCATAATGCAGTTGAAACCAATGCGATCGCTCAAATTCGGGTTGAAGAAAGAACGCAGATACCGTTCGATGAGTCCATCTTCGTAAGCTTACATTAAAATCATCAAATTTTCGGATATAAGAGTTAACCACAGCGCGACCATCACGAATTAAATGAATGACTTTGATGTTAAAAAGTCCCGACTTTTGTAGTAGATATAATCGTTGCCAATGTTTAGAAGAATCGATCAGAATTTTTTGGCCTGATTGGTCAACAATGGAGAAAAAAAGAGAGGAATTGTATTGAGACCATTGATCAAAATCTTGGGCTTGACAATGACGAAGTGTTTTCCAAGCAGCTAAATAGGTCAAAAAATTGGGTTCATTTTTCCATTGTTTTAGATCGGTGTTTTGCCAAATCGGTGCTTTTTTCCAATGAATCTGACTAACAGATGTAAAGGGTTCTTTAGTGGTTAATTCATAGCGTTGTTTGACCTCTTGCCAGAAATCTGTTTGCAATCGATTGTCTCTGGATTTGTGTCCCATATATTTACCGATTTGTTGAATTTCATTGAGTCCTAAGATTTGTGAGTGTCCATTGAGGAGTAAATTAAGGAGTGTTGAACCGCTATGACCAGCACCAAGGATGTAAACTAATTGGAATTCTTGATTCATGAAGATTTTTTAACCTCTTTATCTTTATTAAGAACTTGTGCAAAATCGTTAGTTAATAGATTGGCTTTTTTCATTCAAATCTCAGAGTAGAATCAAAGGTTTGATTGGGGGACTAGCCCCCCAAACCCCCCAGTGGGGGACGAGATGCCTCCCCCACACCCCCTGCATAAATAATAAGTAGGTTGGTGAAATTAGTTAGACAATGGTTGAGAGAGGAAACTTCTGAACGGGGAACAGAAAACAGTTAACCCCAATATTTAACCCCTTATCTTAGTTTTATAGTTATTTACCCCCACCTACTTAGATGTAACAGCTAAAGGCTTTTCGGCAATTTGTTCTGTTTCTAAACAGTTAATTAGTCTGTTTAGTTCTTGGGGAGAGAGAATTCTTTCTCCTGCTTGAGCATTCATTGCAGCTTGTTGAGGAGATTTTGCACCAGGAATGGCAACGGGTTGAACTGGATGGGAGATGACATAACGTAGGGCAGTATTAATCATCTCTTCTGGAGAATGTAATTGTGTTTTGAGCTTTTCTACGGTTGCGATTTGCTGATTGAAGGTTGCCTGTTTCTTTTCATTGGCGTGCCATTTAGCGCGAATGGTATCGGTAAAGACTGTTTCTGAAGAATATTTACCTGATAGTAAACCCTTGTGTAATGGGCCTCTTACCAATACAGCAATCCCATGTTCTTGACAATAGGGAAAAATCTCAGATTCAGGCTTGCGATTTAATAAGGAATAGTCAATTTCGAGAACCTCACAGGTATTGTTGACATTGAATCGTTTGAGGACTTCAAGATCGTTGGTTGAGATACCGTAGGCGCGGATGTGACCTTGTTTTTTGAGCATTTCAAAGCCTTCAAGGTAGATAGTGGGATCTTCAATACTGCCCTCATGACAAAGCATTACATCAATCCAATCGGTACGCAATCGATAAAGAGAAGCATGGGCGCAAAGGCGAATCATATCGGGGGAGGTTTTGGGAACTGAATGTCCCTCCCGTCTACCCCAACTGCCAATTTTGTCTACGATATAGACTTGGTGACGAATCCCTGTTAATGCTTGTCCTAATCGTTGTTCCGATAAACCTGAAGGAATTCCATAACCCTCAGCCGTGTCAAACAGATTAACGCCACTGTCTACTGCGCTACGGATGGTAGCTAAAGCGGTAGCATCATCTATGTTGCCCCATTGATTCCCAATATTCCAGGTTCCCATTCCAATGGCTGATACATTAAATCCTGTTTTTCCAAATTCGCGATAAAGCATGGTTTTTTGTTCCTTATGTACTATTGAAGTGATTGGATTAGTTTGTAAAAGGAGTGTAGGAGGGCGGCTACGCCGTGCTTCGCAACAGGAGTATAGAAGTTCAGGAGTTAATTGAATAGGGGTTAGGTGTTAGGTGTTAGGGATGTTCATTTTTCATTGTCTCCCCCTCTCCTCGCTCCCTGCTTCTTTTTCTCTCCCAGTCCCCCCATCTCCCTGTCTCCTCTGCCTTAGTTAGTGGCGGACTGAAGTTTGATCACAGACTTAAGGAGTTGCAATCCTTGAGCTTTTTGAGTTTGAGGTAGCTTTTGCAGGTAAAGATTGTAAAAATAACGGTTGATTTGTCTTTCAAGGGAAATCAGGATGTTTTTGAGCCATAGGCTATCCTGTATGAAGGTAAGGCGATAAACTAGGGGTTCGATCAATATCTCCCGTCGTCGACTTCCTAGATCCTTGTAGCGTTTTGTAAAATATTTCTCTTCGCTGAGATTCCACTTTTTACGCAGATGATCTAAACTAGCGAAATCCCAAGCATCGTTCCATCGCAACATAAAATCGGGAAAATCTGATGGCTTAAAATCGGGAATTTGCACTGATCCCGCTACGGCTGCTAAACCTGCTTTATTTTTGCCGATACCTAATGTATCTGTGGTGATGGAGGATTCTCGTTCGCAGTAAATTGTACCGCCTGCTTCAGCCACCATCATACATAAATCAATGTGTTCACGGGTGGCTAACATTCCTTCATCTAGAAGACCAATGCGTTCAAAGATTGCTGTTTGCACTAACATACAGTGGAACTCTACATATTCGCATTGTATTCGGCGAATTTGTTCAGGGACATCTGCTACTCGTTTACCCGTGAGATAGGCTTTTTGATACAAGCAGCGTTGAATCTTCCCATCTTTTTCTTTCACAACAATATGATTTTCCCCTCCTGCATTGTGAATAACTTCATGTTCGGGTTTACCAATACAGGTAAGCGGGCCAACGACAGTTGCTTTGGTTTCTTCAGCACAATCGACTAATTTTTTGAGCCAACCAGGGGCAACAACGACATCGTTATCAACAAAAACAACGTATTTACTTTTGCGGTTTAAGACTTGACGTAATCCCACATTTCTTGCTTGATTGGGAGAGATGTAATAAGGAGTACGAATCAGTTTAAATTGTTTCTGTTGTGCTTGTTCTTCGAGATAACGCTGAAGATGGAGCGGTGTGCAGACATCGACGTAAACTAAGTCGAAGGGATAATCAGTATTTTGGTAAATACTTTCTAGGGACTGACGAGAGTAGCTAAACCGTTCTCTTGGTACGACGACAAGGGTAACTGATGGTTTAGATTTTGTTGATGTTTGCATGGTTAAATCTTCTTTTGATGATTTGATCAGCTTTCGGCTAGGAAGCAGGGGTCGGCAGCGAGTTGGTTTGGAAAGGTATTTAATGATAAGTACCTGGACAAAAATAAACGTTACTGTGAAGTGAGCAGGGGAGACGGGAGTAGGGAGCAGGGAGAGGGGTTACAGCTTACTTACATTTCTTCTCTACATTTCATTTTATTTATGTCCGACCACTTATTGGTGAGGCAATGTTGAGAGATTGAAGCATAGGAGATTCTTTTGAGGAAGGATAGTGGATAAGACTAATGGTTCCTTGGTGAAGGGGGAAATAATTACTTTGGTCTGAACCTATGCCGAGTACGTGACTAATTAGGTGTTTAAGGGTAGTTTCGCGGGCAAGGACTAACCCAGTTACTAATTGCTGTGAATTTTCCTGGTTTGGTCTTATAGCTGAACGTTTGGCTTCCCCCTTATTAAGGGGGACAGGAGGGGGATCTAGAACGAGATGCATCCCCCACACCCCCTGCATAAAAAAATTGTTTAGATTTTTTGATCATTGAATTAGCATTACTGTACATGGATAAAAATCAAGTTAATTTTGAAAATTGGGGAACAGGGAACAGACAAGAATTTTGACTACTTAGCTGTAATTTTCAAATAAGATAATGTTGGATTTTGAGCGGTTTTTTGACTTAGCTTTCTTTTTGGAATTGTTAGCAACAGACTGTAATTGATAAAGGGCTGCATATCGACCGCCAAGTTCCATCAGTTCTGAATGAAGACCTCTTTCTAAAATGCGTCCTCCTTCAACATAGAGAATTAAATCTGCATTCTCGACTAATCTGAGATTGTGGGAGATATAAAAGGTAGTTTTTCCTTCGCACAGGTGGTCTAAAGCCTCGCTAACGGCGTACTCGCTGGCACTGTCAAGCGCGGTGGTGGGTTCATCAAGGATAATAATGGGGGCTTGACGAATGGCTGCACGGGCGATCGCAATGCGTTGTCGCTGACCTCCAGAAAGATTACTACCGCGTTCGTTCAAAATGGTGTCGTAGCCATTGGGCAGTTCCATAATGAAGTCATGGGCATTAGCAAGATGGGCTGCACGTCTAATGTCTCTCTCTGAAGCCCCTACTGTTCCGTAAGCGATGTTGTCACGAACACTAACCGCAAACAGGTTACTATCTTGCAGTACCACACCGATCTGTCGTCGTAGAGATTCTAGTTTATAGTCGCGGATATCTTGCCAGTCGATGGAAATGCTGCCTGTTTGGGGATCGAAGAGGCGCAGAATTAAGCTAATTAGGGTTGATTTACCGCTACCTGATGGCCCAACCACACCAACCTTTTGACCAGGTTGTACCTCAAAGTTAAGATTCTTCAAGATGCTTCTGTTTGGTTCATGCCCAAAGGTCACATTTTCAAAGCGTATTGCGCCGCACAAGGGAGGGGCAGCTATCGCCCCAGGCAGATCCCGAACGTCGGGGACATTTTCGAGGACATCAAGTATGCGATCGCTAGAGGCTGCCGCTTTAGTAATCTGTGCTACTTGCCTGGAAATTTGACGGACGGGTTGCATGGCATTCTTGAGGTAGTTAATGAAAACCAGTAATTCTCCTGGGGTCAGAGACTGTTGCAGCACGAGATCTGAACCCCGCCAGAGAACAAATGCTGTGGCAATGGCTATGATCAAGTCCACTGTTTTTTGAAGAACTGCCGATAGTTTTTGAGTGGTTGCCCCTTGGGCTAAACTCTTGGTGTTGTACTCGAAGAAGTTATTTTCAAAGGTTTCCTCAAGGGAAAGGGCTTGAACAATTTTAATTGCGCCAATGGTTTCGGCTGCTGTTGCTGCGATCGCGCCTTCTGATTTACGGTGGCTTTTGGTAACAGTGCGAATGCGACGAATGAGACGATTGGTCAAAAAGACTAATAAAGGAAAAGCGATAATGGCAATGAGGGAGAGTTCCCAATTCAGCCAGAACATCACGCCCAACATACCAACTAGGGTTAGGGTATTAGTGAAGCAGGGTAGAAGGGTTTTGATCGTGACAATTCGCAAACGTTCGATATCGGCAGTCACACGGATAATAAGATCGCCGCTTTTAAACTGATTATGAAAGGAAAGGGAAAGACGCTGGAGGTGACTAAAAAGAATGGCACGAACCTCAGCGAGTATTTGAGTTACGGCTACAGCCATGCCAAAGGTACTTACATAAGCAGCAGTAGCCCGTAATGCAGCAATGGCTACAATGGCTAGGGATAACAGAGTAAGTAAAATTAGGGGATCAAGTCCGCTAATTGGGAAGGAACTGGTAGAGTTAGAAGCCACTTGAGGAACGAGAACGTTATCAAAAATAAATTTGAGTGGCCAAGGTTCCAATAATTGTAAGCTTGTCTCTACCAGCAGGGCAGCAAATGAACCAATGATGGGTAATCGATGTTTGCAAATCTGCGGCCAAAACTTTTGAAAAAGTCGCCACATTCCTGGCAAAGTTGTCTTGCGTTTTATGTTTGAGTTACGCTTCATCGATTCTTTTACCCTCATACTGCAACTAAATGGTAATAGGGAACAAACAAGGAACAGTTAATCAATTAAGAGGGAATGGGTATAGGTAACATATAGAACTCCTGCCTTCTGCCTCTTGTGATATCAATCACCCAGACACAGAAGAAGTAACCAGAGGCGCAAATCTTTCTGTTTCTTTGACTTTTTGCTTTTTCCTTAAACTCAAGCTATGACGTGCATAATCATGCTTTAGGGCATAGCGATCGCTTAGCCAACCATTAACGATTCTTTCGACAGCTTTTAAGAATTCTGCAAACCCATTTCGCCGTTCTTTGAAGGGAAAACGACTAATAACAGCCCTGAGTAACGTCCGATAACGGCGACGACCTAAGCGATAGTAACGTTTTTCAAAATACCAATCTTCTTCCAGACCCCATTTTTCACGGAAGCGATTGAAACTAGCCATATCCCAAGCATCACTCCATCGCAACATAAAGAAGGTAATATCTGCCCAATCAAGGTTTACTCCTGTCACATAAGTCACAATACTCTGGCGATCGCAGTACACTGTCCCCCCTGCTTGTTTTGCCGTCATACAAAGATCGATGTGTTCACGGGTACTGAGTAATCCTTCATCTAGAAGCCCAGTTTTTTCAAAGAGTTCACGGCGAACTAAGGCACAATGAAATTCTACGAAATCGCATTCGATGAGGTGGAGTTGTTCTGGTATCTTGTGAACTCGTCGTCCTTCGAGATAACTATTCTGAACGCCATGACGGGTTACTTTATCTTTGTTTGTCTTGATTTTAATGTAGGTTTCTCCTCCTCCATTGTGAATGACTTCATGGAGGGGATGATCGAGACAGGTAAGGGTTCCTACCACTGATGCGTCTGTTTTCTCGGCAGACTTTACTAAACTTTCTAACCAGCCTTGTTTAACAATGACATCATTATCAATAAAGACAACATATTTACTTTTGACTTCTTTCAGTCCAATGTTTCTGGCACGATTGGGGGATAAATAGTGATTGATGCGAATCAATTTGAATTGTTTTTCTTGGGCTTTTCCTTCTAGATAATGCTGAATATACGAAGGAGAACCACCATCAACATAAACTAAATTGAAGGGATATTTTGTTTCTTGGTAGATACTTTCTAATGATTCACGAGAGTAACTAAAACGTTCTCTGGGTACAACAACAATGGTGACATCGGCTTGTTCCATAGGAGATGTTTCCTCTATTTTTATTGCTTCTGTGGGGACTTTTGTTAGGGTTTGAGTATTCATTGATATTTCTCCTTTTGCTATTGCTATGGGTTCAAAAGTTTCTAGGCGTTATGGGGTATATTGGCAAATTAAGTTCCTGCCGCCCCCTTTTCTAAGGGGGGTAGGGGGGATCTCAAGCAGCAACTTTGCTGTAAAGTAATTTTTGTAAGAAAAGGGATGTTTTTTCTGCTCCTTTTAGATCGATAGAATTAACGTTTGTTTTTTTGTGAAGATTAGCAACAATTTTTTGAGCGAAATTATGAGGGGTTAAATCATGAGAACTGATTAATTCAGTCAGTCCTAATTTTTCTAATTTTTCTGCTCTTATTTTTTGTTCCCAATCTTTATTAGAGGGAATAATCATCGAATTCACTCCTATTTTCAGAATGTTCATGGTGGTGTTATAGCCACATAAGCTAATAGAAATATCTGCTTTTTTCATGTAGCTAAGTAAATTTGGAGTATATTGTCTTAGGGTCAGATTAAAGAGATTGGCTGAGGCTTTTCGTAGTTGTAAAAATTTATCATTGGGAATAAACGGCCCAGTAAAAACGTGAAGATGATGGGGAATTAATTTTTCAATGATGGGACTAGTTTCAATAATTGCTTCTAGTAAATTATGTCCCAGTTGTCCGCCTCCGACACTGATTAAAATCATCGGTTTTTTCAGCTTCAAATTGGTAGCATCTTCCTCGGTTATTTCTGTATATTCTGGGGGTGATTGGGCCACATATCCTGTATAACGAATTGGAATTTTAATCTCTTTTACTTTTGCAAAACTTTCTTCTAAGTTATGAAATTTAGGATCAGAATGAACCAACAGTAAATCAAAATATTGATTCATTAATTGACAAATTTTTTCTGTCACTTCAGCTCTGTTTTGATAATGTTTTGCCATCACAATATCTCGCAGACTACAAACAACTTTTGTTTTTCCTCCTTGCTCTTTTATTCTTTCTAAAAGGGGAATGGATTCAAATTCAAACTGATGTTTATTAAAAGGATAACCTTCTGTCATTAAACAATCGGGGTTAAATTGCTCGAAAATATTGAGAAGTTTTTGTTTGCGTTGTTCTTGAATTTCTTCAAGATTTTGAGATTTATCTGCTACTTTGACTTGTC